>JBBSJZ010000005.1:0-29821 GCA_038256795.1 Pirellulales bacterium
CACGATCACAAGTTCGATCCCGTCTCCCAGAAGGAGTTCTATTCACTGGCCGCGTTCTTCAACAACACGACCCAAGCAGTTCGCGATGGGAACATTCCGAACACACCGCCGATCGTCGTGGTGCCCGAGCGAGCCGACCGCGAACGATTCCGCTTGCTCGCGGAACTCTTGCCAGCGGCACAGTCGAAACTCGACTCGATACGCAAATCCGCGATTGAAAAAGTACCCACGCTCGGAATCACCGCGAGCGAGATTGCGAAGACACTCCCGAGCGGCGAGAACCTCGTGTTGCACGCCCCGCTTGGTGAAGGTGCTGGGGATACGACGTCCGTCTTGGTCGATGGAACGATGATTCCCGTGACCGCATCGGGAAGCTTGAGCTGGACCGACGGAAACTCGCGAGCGAAGTCGTTAATCGTTAAGGGGGGAGCGTTCGTCTCAGTGCCCGACGTCGCCGATTATGACTTGCGAGATCCGTTCTCGGTTTGCGTTTGGATTTACCCGGAGCGAGACAATATCAACGGCTCCATCGTCGCACGCTTGGACGAGGCCGACGGCTATCGCGGCTGGGATTTATGGATGAACGGAGGCCGAATCGCGACCCATTTCGTCAACCAATGGCCTGAGAAAGCGATCAAGTTAATTTCACGTGACTCGCTCGCCGTGAATCAATGGAGTCACGTGGCTCTCGTAAACGACGGACTCGGCACCGTCGCCAGCATTCGTTTGTATGTCAACGGCAGTGAGCAAACGAATCGCGAAGTAGCGAACGACTCATTGGGGGGCGAAACGATTCGCGGCACCGCACCGCTGACCATCGGCAGTCGTCGTAATGGCGATTTTGTCAACGAGTTGCGAATCAATGATGTACGAGTCTACAACGTCGCTCTCGGCGGACGAGATCTGCGTGAACTCGGTGATGCGAGTGCGGCAATGTTCGCGACGTCGTTACCCGTGGACGCGATCAAGGGTGCGCGGGCGGAATCGTTATCGCGTTGGTGGCTGAACAACCACAGCGAAGAATATCGCGACGCGATCCGACAGCTCGATGAACTTCGCCGCGAAGACGAAGCGATCCGCAAGACTGGGACGACAGCCCATGTGATGAATGAGAAGCCGGATCCAGCCATCGCATTCGTCCTCAATCGAGGCGAGTACGATCAACGCTTGGATCAAGTGGGTGCGGATGTTCCGGCGGCGCTTCCGAGCATGGGCGAGCTGCCTCGCAATCGTTTGGGGTTAGCGAAGTGGTTATTCGGTGACCAACATCCGCTCACCGCCCGCGTTAGCGTCAATCGATTTTGGCAAGAAGTATTTGGCACGGGAATCGTTCGCACGAGTGGTGATTTTGGGATCACGGGCGAGTTGCCAAGCCATCCCGAGTTGCTCGACTATTTGGCCGTCGAATTTCGTGAGAGCGGTTGGGACACGAAAGCACTGTTTCGGATGATGCTGACGAGTGCGACCTATCGACAAAGTGCTCAAGCGACACCGCGTGGCGTGGAAATCGATGTCGAGAATCGATTGCTGTCGCACGGGCCGCGATTCCGCATGGACGCCGAGATGGTTCGCGACATGGCGATCTGGTCCGGGGGCTTGCTCACCCCCAAGATCGGCGGGCCGTCCGTGCGTCCCTACCAACCGCCTGGCGTTTGGGAAGCCGTTGCAATGCCGGAAAGCAATACCCGAAACTACAAATCCGACGAGGGTGCGGCGCTCTACCGCCGCAGCATGTATACGTTCTGGAAACGGGCGGCACCGCCCGCGTCCATGGAAATTTTTGGGGCACCGAATCGTGAAGTTTGCACGGTGCGTCGTGAGCGTTCCAACACGCCCCTGCAAGCACTGGTGACGCTCAACGACCCCCAGTTTGTGGAAGCTGCTCGAAAGCTCGCGAGCACGGCACTCACCACCGCTGGCGGCGACGCTTCTGGCGGTGAACTATCCACGTTGCAGTGGATCGCTTCGCGGTTATTGTCACGCGAGCTGACGCAACCCGAGCTCGACATCATGCTGCCAGCGATCCGGGATCTCGTCGCCTATTACCATGCAAACCCACTCGACGCCGCAGCGCTACTCGAGGTCGGCAACACGCCCGCAGACGATTCGCACGCCAAGCCTTCACTCGCCGCGTGGACCATGGTTGCCAGTGAACTGATGAACCTCGACGAAACCCTCTGCAAATAGTCTTTACCCCTCGCCCCTCAACCTTCACCCCTCCTATGCATCCTCTCGCGAGACGTCGTTTTCTTACTGGCACAGCCCAAGGGTTGGGCTACGCCGCGCTCGGGTCATTGATGGGCCCGGCCGCTTTCGCCACCGACGCTTTCGCGACCGGGGCTGGATCCTCACTGCCTCGCATCGGTGGGATCGAGGGCATCCCGCACTTCGCAGCTCGTGCCGAGCGCGTGATTTACATGCACATGGTCGGGGGTCCCAGCCAAATGGACTTGTTCGACTACAAACCCGTGATGAATGAGTGGTACGACAAGGACTTGCCAGAGTCGATTCGCAATGGCCAGCGGTTGACGACAATGACGAGCGGTCAATCGCGGTTCCCGATTGCGCCGAGCAAGTTCAAATTTGACCAACACGGTGAATGTGGGATGTGGATGAGCGAGTTGTTACCGCACACGTCCAAGATGGTTGACGATATCGCGTTCATTCGTTACATGCACACGGAAGCGATCAACCATGAGCCGGCAATCTCGTTCATGCAAACCGGAAACCAAGTCACCGGTCGTCCGTGCTTGGGTTCGTGGGCGTCGTACGGACTCGGGTCGCTCAATTCGGACTTGCCGACGTTCGTTGTGATGGTTGCCCAGCCGACGAATAAGGAACAGTTGCAAGCGATCTCAGGACGACTTTGGAGCAGCGGATATCTATCGGGCACTCATGCCGGTGTTTCCTTCCGTAGCCAGGGTGATCCGATTCTTTACATCAAGAACCCCGACGGTGTGCCCAGTGAGCTGCGTCGTAAAACGCTCGACTCGATCGGCGCGATGAACCAATTGCGTTATGAGGCGTTGGGCGATCCGGAGACGTTGACGCGCATCGAGCAATACGAGATGGCATACCGAATGCAATCGAGTGTCCCAGACTTGGTGGACCTCGCATCGGAAAGCGAAGACACGTGGAGTCTGTACGGTGACGAAGCCAAGAAGCCGGGGACGTTCGCCAACTCGGTTCTGCTCGCACGAAGACTCTCCGAGCGTGGCGTCCGATTTGTCCAGATCTATCACAACAATTGGGACCATCACGGGAACGTGGGCGGGCGGATGCCCGACCAATGCAAAGACGTCGACCAACCGTGTGCTGGTCTCTTGCAAGATTTGAAACAGCGTGGGTTGTTGGACTCGACGCTCGTAATCTGGGGTGGCGAGTTTGGCCGTACCATTTATTCACAAGGCGGATTGAGCCACGAGAACTATGGACGCGACCACCATCCCCGTTGCTTCACCATGTGGATGGCCGGCGGCGGTGTGAAGGGCGGAACGATTTATGGCGAGACGGACGAATTTAGCTACAACATCGTCCGCGACCCCGTCCACATCCGCGATCTGCACGCGACCATTCTCAATCTGATGGGCATCGACCATGAACGGTTTACCCACAAGCACCTCGGCCTCGACAAGAAATTGACTGGAGTCGATCCCGCTCGGGTGATCCAGGAACTGTTGGCGTAGGCGTCCGCTCAGGGAAGCACGTACAATATCGGACGTCATTCAAAAACCCATGCCAAGTGTTCGTCACGTGATGCTGAGTGGACGCTTGGGTCAACGGGCGAGCGTCGGCTGATTTTCTACCCCTCACGCTGCCCTTTTCGCCTTCACATTCGTACTCGTACTCTTATTCAGCCGGCAACGGCGGTACTTGTACTCGATAGAATGCGGTTCGGATCGAGTACGAGTACGAGCAAAAGTACGAGCACGAGTACAGCGAGGCTGAGGATGAGTGACCAAGGACTTGACCCATCTTGTCCGCTCATTCCCGTCACTTAGCATCGTCAGGTTTTCGAAAATCGTCGTTCGCTGCGCGAACGTACGTTTCGACGCAACTTTCACAGCGTGAGAGGCGACACTTGTATTCCTCATGATGCTAGGTTGAGTGGACACGCAGCGAAGCGTTCGCTTGGAGAGGGTTCTCATCGAACCGCCGCTCGTCTGAAGCGATCCCTGTGGGATGGTGTGGATTCGGAATCGTGGTAGGTTGCCATGTTGGTTTGTGCGACGCGAACGCTGATGTTTCGCCTGCGGGTGTCCACTGTCGAGAGGGTGGGAAGCTCGCAGTTCGCAATCCGCTGTTCCTTCTTGCCGAGGATATTCTTGGGCAGTCGAACCGCAGCAGACCTAGCGATGGCCCAGGGAGGCGATCATGGTGAGTGGCTTTGCCAAGACACCGCGTTTTGTTTTGAAAGATGGTTCGCATCCAACTTGTCCGACGGTCTCGCAGTCGCGACGGAGTGCTGGCGCGATCGTCACCCTTGGTTTTTCAGGTAAGCTCGAATACGACTTATTCTTATCGGCGAGTTTCCTGGCTTTCACGCCCTATCGGATCGACGTGTTGCGGAAGCGGCCACAGAAAGGTCGATCTAGCTCATGATCGCCAGATTATCCGATGCACTGGTTCTGCAGCCTCGCGATATTCAACCGTCGCGGGTCGGATGGGAAGTCGTCGGCGTTTTCAATCCCGCGGTTGTAGCCGTCGATGATGGGCTGGTGATGCTGGCGAGAGTCGCTGAGCGACCTAGCCAACTCGATTCCAGCGAAGAAGCTACCAGCATTGGGCGGATGGGTTGGACTCCACTGCCTCGCTGGACTCAAGAACAGGAGCGGGTGGTCGATTGGGTTCGCGATGAAGACTTGATCAAAACGGATGCTCGCGTTGTCACGATCAAAAGTAACGGCAATTTGCGGCTGACTTCGGTGTCTCACTTTCAAGTCTTTCGTCAGTATTCAGCAAGCCCAGCGTGGGAATTGACCGGTGTGATCTTGCCTGCAGGCGATGGTGAGGAATTTGGCATCGAGGATGCGCGGATGACCAAGATTGACGAGACGTACTGGATCACTTACGTGTCCGTTTCGCGTTCAGGTGCGGCGACATCGCTGATGTCGTCGCAAGATTTCGTCACCTTCCAACGGCACGGCATCATTTTTCCGAGCGAGAATAAGGACGTCGTTCTTTTCCCGCACCGCATGAATGGTGACTACGTTGCGCTGCATCGTCCCAATCCTCGATCTCACTTCCGCCCGCCTCAAATTTGGATCGCCCGTTCACCGGACCTGGTTCACTGGGGCCGCCATGAACCGATGGTGAGTGGCGTCCACGCTTGGGAAGGTGACCGAGTGGGCAGCGGAACGCCGCCGCTGCTAATTGACGAAGGTTGGCTGACGCTGTACCACGGCAGCGAATCGGCAGGGGTTGCCGGCACGGTGGGTCGTTACGCCGCCGGTGCGCTACTGTTGGATCGTCATGATCCGGCTCGAGTGCTCGCCCGATCGTCGCAACCGATCATGTTGCCAACGACCGATTACGAAACCGATGGCTTTGTACCGAACGTCGTTTTCCCAACCGCGTTGTTGGAGCTCGGCAACGAGTTGCACGTGTTCTACGGGGCGGCCGATACGTCGGTCGCGATGACGCGATTTTCAACTCGCGCGGTTCTTGATTCGCTGGTGCGAGAGAGTGAAAATCAATGAAAACCAAACCCGATCTGCAAAAAATCGCATTTGTCGGCGACTACCTGCCACGTAAATGCGGCATCGCGACGTTCACCTACGATTTGCGAGCGGCAATTGATAAGGCGTCCGATGCGAAGTGCATTGTGGTTCCGATGGACGATATCGTTGGCGGCTATGAGTATCCGACCGAAGTCAAATTTCAAGTCGTTGAACAGGAGATTGAGGACTACCGAGCCGCTGCGGACTTTTTAAATTTCAGCAACGTCGATGTTGTTTGTTTGCAGCACGAATTTGGCATTTTCGGCGGACCTTGCGGAAGTCATGTGTTGGCGCTGTTGCATGACCTGCGGATGCCGGTGGTGACCACGCTGCATACCGTTCTTTCAGAGCCGAACCAGACTCAGCGCGCCGTGATGACCCAGTTGATTCGGCTTTCCACGCGATTGGTCGTCATGACCGAGCGGTGCCGCCAATCTCTCATCAACACTTATGCGGTCGATAGCGAAAAAGTGGACTTGATCGCGCACGGCATTCCCAATGTACCGGAGATTGACCAGAGCGTCTTGAAAGAACAGTTCAATGTCGAGGACAAGCTGGTTGCACTGACGTTCGGATTGCTTTCGCCCGGCAAGGGAATCGAGCATGTTCTCCAAGCGATTCCCGAGGTGGTGACGCGAATCCCCAACTTCATCTATCTCGTGCTCGGTGCGACGCATCCGAGTTTGATTCGCGAGCAAGGCGAGCGGTATCGGATCAGTCTGGAGCGGATGGCGAAAGAACTTGGCATCACGAAGCACGTTAGCTTCTACAATCGCTTTGTTGAGCTCAAAGAGCTGACCGAGTTTATCGGTGCTGCCGATCTCTACATCACGCCGTACTTGAATGTTCAGCAAGCGGTTTCGGGCACACTTGCGTACGCGTTTGGGTGTGGCCAGGCTGTCATTTCGACGCCGTATTGGCATGCTGAGGAGTTGCTGGCCGATGGTCGTGGTGTGCTCGTTCCCTTCGCCGACTCGGCGGCGATCGCTCGTGAAATCATCGCTTTGCTCGGCGATGACGAGCGGCGGCTGGCGATGCGAGCGCAAGCTCACAAGCTCGGCCGATGCATGACCTGGGATCACGTTTCCCAGTCATACTTGCGGTCTTTTCGTCGCGCCGTGGATGAGCTGAGTAGTCAACGCAAGCCGTTGGCCGTTCGGACGCTCGACGAGCAACCGCTAGCACTGCCTCAACTGCAACTCGAACACTTGAGGCACCTGAGCGATTCAACCGGCATCGTGCAGCACGCGATCTACACGGTACCCGATCATGCCCATGGTTACTGCACCGACGACAACGCGCGGGCATTGATCTTGACCGTGTTGCTCGAAGAGCAAGGCAAGGATTCACCGGAGGTGCATTCGCTCGCTTCGCGGTACGCAGCGTTCCTCAATGTCGCGTTTGATCGGGACACGGGTCGCTTTCGCAACTTCATGAGTTATGAGCGGCGGTGGTTAGAAGACGACGGCTCGGACGACTCGCAAGGCCGCGCCTTATGGGCCTTGGGAACGTGCATCGGACGTTCACGCCGTACCGGATTGGCTGCTTGGGCGCGCGAACTATTCCATCGCGCCCTGCCCACTTGCGAGAACACGACATCGCCGAGAACGTGGGCATTCGGAATCATCGGCATCCAGGAATACTTGAGACGCTACAACGGTGATCGCGCCGCTGCCACGATGAGCCAGCGACTCGCCGACCGATTGATCCAGATGTACGAAGCGACCGCCACGGATGAATGGCCGTGGTTCGAGAATGTCATGACCTACAACAACGCGAGATTATCACAATCGTTGATCGCACATGGTCGCTTTGCCAACGATCCGCGTGCGACCGACATCGGCTTGAAGTCGTTGCGATGGCTTTGCGAGAAACAACTCTCACCGCGAGGACGATTTCGCCCCATCGGCTCCAATGGTTTCAGTCGCGATGGTGGCGTCGCAGCGATCTTTGACCAGCAAGCGATCGAAGCCTATGCGATGGTTTCATCTTCCATCGAAGCCTTTGCGATCAGCAAAGACCCGTTTTGGAGTGAACAAGCTCACTTGGCATTCGATTGGTTTCTGGGCCGCAACGATCTTGGCCAAGCGATCTACGATCCGTCCACGGGAGGGTGTTTTGATGGCTTGATGGAAAATCAAGTGAATGAAAACCAAGGCGCCGAATCGACACTCGCATTCTTACTTTCACTCGTCGAAATGCGTGGACTCAGCGCCACGATGCGACAAACCTCAATCTCCCCTTAGATGGACCGCTCGTGCAAATCAAACGAACTGGACTTGTTCTTTCACCCAACAAACAACGCGTCGTTTTGAGGCCATTCGAGCCGCCCGGCGACGAACGTAAACTGCGCGTGATCGCCCGTGTTTGCACACTCTCGGAACCTGAAGTCGACAACCAGCTCGCGCAGGTGCTCGACGAATTTCACGGACGTCATCAAAAGCCGAAAGCCTTTTTCGAACGAAGATTCAAAGACCTGCGGCGATACTTGCTGACCGATATTCCGCTGAGTGAAAACCGCCAACTTCTGCTCGGGGCCTATTTTACCCAAGAGTACGCACTCGAATCGGCAGCACTTTTCAATCCGTCGCTCGTGTGGCACCCCGACCAAACGAACCTTCCATCGGGGTCACGGCGGTTCGCGATGAGCTTGCGAGCGGTCGGTGAAGGGCACGTTTCCTCCATCGTTTTTCGCAGTGGGATCATAGGCCACGACTTGCAAATCACGATCGATGAACCGAATCGTTTTGTCACGACACCGCGATTTGTTCCCGATTCCAGTTACGAAAACGATCTCTTTCGACGCAAGTTGATCGAGCTCGGTCTAGGTACACCCTTCACCTATGAAGTGTTAGCGGAGCTACCGCCGGAGTTCACACTCGATCAACTCCAAACACGTCTGAAGAACTCGCTGCGAGAACACCGCTCCCATCACGACAAGCTTGCACCTCTGGTCGAGCAAGTCGTCATGCTGGCAAAGTCGAATTATGAGATCCAATACACCCCAGACCACGAGCTATCCGAGCGATTGATCTTTCCCTTCAGCCCGACCGAGACGAACGGCATCGAGGACGCCAGATTCGTTCACTTTCAAAACGATGACGGCAGCAGCCGCTACTATGCGACCTACAGTGCCTACGACGGCAGGATGGTGTTGCCGCAATTGCTGGAAACGAAGGATTTTTTGCGGTTCAAAATGCATACGCTCAATGGCCCGGCGGTTTCCAACAAGGGAATGGCGTTGTTTCCACGGAAGATCAACGGTCATTATGCGATGTTGGGCCGACAAGACGGCGAGCATTTGTTCCTGATGTACTCGGACAGGCTCTATTTCTGGCACACGAGCGAGCTAATTATCAAGCCGACAAGCCCCTGGGAATACGTTCAAATGGGCAATTGCGGTTCGCCGATCGAGACGGAGGCCGGTTGGCTCGTGCTCACGCACGGCGTCGGTGCCATGCGTAAGTACTGCATCGGAGCGATGCTGCTCGACTTGGAAAATCCCTCAAAGATTATCGCTCGACTGCATGAACCACTGATCACGCCGAATGAAGTCGAACGCGAAGGTTACGTCCCTAACGTCGTCTACACCTGCGGCGCGATCATCCACCAAGATCAACTCGTCATCCCGTACGCCATGTCCGACTACGCCACAACGTTTGCTACGGTAGGAGTCAAGGAGTTGTTGTCTTCGATGACATAAGAGTTCCGGACGACCACTTCATTCGGAGAGGTCGTCCGATTAGGCGTGCCGAGCCGCTACTTGTCGCTCGCTTGGACGGCAGCGAAGTCGCCAGCGATCGCGGTCACGAATTGGTCCGGTTGGATGAATTCGTTGATCGCCGCGTTGACGGATTCGATCGTCGCGGCGTCGATCTGGGCTTCATGTTCTGATTGGTACAACATCGTGCGATCGTTGAACATCGTGTTGACCAATTCTGAAGCTAGGCTCGCATCGCTCGTGCGTCCCACGCGACTGCTCTGCAAGTAGGACTCTTTCGCTTTCTGCAATTCGTCAGCGGTCACACCTTCCTGGCGAATTCGATCGATCTCTTCACGGATGACTGCGAGGATGCGGTCCTTATTTTGGGGATTCGTGATTGCATAAAGCGTAAAGTCGACGCGGCCATCTCGTGGGCGTGCGGAGATCCCGGTACCGATACCGTACGACAATCCTTCTTGTCCACGGACTCGATCCCCGAGACGACTCGATAGAGCACTACCGCCAAGGATGTAGTTGCCCAAGACCAGCGCCGAATAATTCGGCGCGGTATCGAGCAACGCGTATTGCTGGGAACTGTAGAGCACCGCGTTCGCCTTGTCGGGCGTTTCCAGTGCGGACAGAGTGCCTCCGATTTCTGGGTGAGCGGGGCGATCAACACGCTCGAATGGAACCGATGTGGACCAATCCGCGAGCTGGGTTTTTAAGAGCGACTTGACCTGTTCAGGATCGAAGTCACCCACCATCGAAATCTCACCCGCCTGGTTGCTCAAGAGCGTTGCGTGCAGCGATCGAATTTCTTCGATCTTCACTTCACGGTACATGGCGATTTCTTCGGCAAGCGTTTGCACGTAACGAATGTTATCGGGCCCGTACGGCGATAACTTTTGGCGAACGGCGCGCGGCGCGACGGATTGCGGATCGTTGCTGTTTTGCTCCAAACTTGTCACGATTTGGCGTCGCAGCACCTCAAGTTCGCTGGCCTCCAGCCGCGGTCGTCGCAAGATGTCACCGATCAACGTGATGACTTCGGGAACGAACTCTCGCTTGGTCTTGAGTTGCATCTGCACCAAGCCGACGGTGCTGTTCATCGACAATTCGGTGCGCAATCGCGTCAACTCGTCCTGCAATTGCGGATAGCTCAGCTTATCGGTACCCCGCGACATCATCGTGCCGAGCAACTCCACCGCCCCGAGTTTATCTTTGAGCGTGTCGGCGTTCCCGAAGCGGATCGTGACCATCATGGCGACGGTTTCACCGCGCGACTTTTTCGGCAGCAACGCGTAGCGGATGCCGCCAAGCAATTCGCCTCGCTGCGTCCGAGCTTCGATGTTTTCGGGCGTCGGATCGAACGCTTCGCCGGCCGACATCGCTTCGCGGCCTCGGTAGTCGCCCAGCATCGCGATCAAATCCGGCGCCTCGGGGATCGTCACGCGATCCGATTTTTCACTCGGAATGAACAAGCCGACGGTGCGGTTGTTTTGAGTCAGGTAGCGAGTCGCCACGTCTTGCACTTGTTCCTTGGTCAACTTTTCAACCGCGTCACGGAACAAGAAGTACAACCGCCAATCACCTTGTGCCGCCCAGTCGCTGAGCGATACCGCGATGCGGTCGGAGTCCGACGCCTCGAGTTCGCGCTCCTTCAGCATTTGCTGGATCGCTCGCTCGACTTCTGCGTCGGTCACGGGCTCTGTCGCGAACGAGTTCTCCAAAATATCGATCAGTTCATCACGAGCGACGTCGAGCGAGTTGGCGACGTTGACTTCCGCCAAGGCCATCAGCAATCCCGGTTCGCGGAACGCGTAGGACATCGCATACGCATTGCTGGCGATCTCGGTCTCAACCAACTGTTTGTAGAGTCGTCCGTTGGGCTCATCACCGAGAATATAGACGAGCGCCTTGGATGCCGCGAACTCAGGGTGGCTGCCGGAGGGAATGTGGTAGGCAGCACCGGCGAGCTGGACGTCGCCAACCCGGCGGAGCGAGACCGTTCGCTCACCGTCTTGAGCCGGTTCGGTCGTGTACGTTTCGTCAATGGGCGTCTTGGGTTGCTCGAGCGCGCCGAAGTGCTTGACAATCGCATCGAGTGCCGTTTGCGGATCAAACTTACCCGCGACAATCACCATCACGTTGTCGGGGCGATAAAACTTTTTGTAGAACGAACGCAGCTTTTGGACGGGGACTCGTTCGATATCGCTGCGGTTACCGATCGTGCTCTTGCCGTAGTTATGCCATTCGTACGCCGCCGATTGAATCCGCTGCATCAAAACACGGATGGGAGAGTTTTCGCCGCGTTCGAACTCATTGCGAACGACCGTCATCTCGGACGCGAGGTCTTCGCCCTTGATATTGCTGTTGACGAGTCGATCCGCTTCGAGCGCGAGTGCAAATCGCAAGTTGTCTTCGCTGGCGGGCAACGTTTCGTAGTAGTTCGTCCGATCCATCCAGGTGGTGCCGTTGAACTGGGCACCGCGGTCCTTGAGCAACTTGGGGACTTCAGGATGCGACGGCGTGCCTTTAAACAACATGTGTTCGAGCAAGTGCGCCATGCCGGCTTCGCCATAACCCTCGTGTCGTGAACCGACAAAGACGGTCATGTTAACGGTCACAAGATCCTTGCTGTCGTCGGGAAATAGCAGCACGCGGGTGCCGTTCTCGAGTCGGTATTCGGTAATTCCTTCGATCTCAGTGATCTTCATCAATTTCTCGCTCGATCCATCGTCAGTGGTGGAAGGTTTGTCCGCGGCTACGTCGTTTGATTTCTCGTCCGCACGTGTGGCGCCGGAGGGCAACAGCGTTGCGACCGCCAACAGCAGGAAAAGTGGTCGTAGGATCTCGCGATTCATCTTTCAAGCCTCAAATAGCACGGACGAAAAACCTGGGTTGCTACGGTCGATTGTAGCGACCAAGCCAATGAGCGATAACGGGAGACAACTGGGTGAAACGACTCGACGCAAAAGAAAAACTGAAAATGCCGGACCCCTGGATCGATGTCGCGGAGCTGACGAGTTTGCAGCAAGCCGGTGCCATGGAAGTGGTGGTGGGGGAGCAAATTATCGCCGTGTTCTGGCACGACGAATCGCTGTTCGCACTCGACGGCATGTGTGCCCACCAGGGCGGCCCGATCGCCAAGGGCAACGTGCACGCGGGCTGTGTCACGTGCCCATGGCACGGATGGCAATACGAACTCGCCAGCGGTATTCAAACGATCAACCGCCAACCCCTGCAGCGAATCTTCCCAGTGCGGGAGCGTGATGGCCGCGTCGAAGTCATGGTTGATGGAGTCGCTTAGAGCCTCATATTCAAGTCAAGTCCTCGGGCAACTGTCTACCAGAAGCATCTTCGTCCGGCGCTACGTCTCGCAGCAATCCATGCTGGTGCCGCACGATTTCACCGTCGACGAGGTAGAGCACTTCTTCCGCCAAGTTCTCAGCCAAATCCGCGATCCGTTCCAAGTGCCGCGAAGCGCTGATGCAATGCACCGCGGGTTCGATGTACTCGCGGTCTTCTCGCATCAAGTCCTGCAATTGGTCGATCACCACCCGATTGAGTGCATCGATTCGATCGTCGCTACGAATTACTGCTGTCGCTTTGTTGACGTCGCTCTCAACGAATGCATCAAGTGCCCGGCGGACCATGCTCGTCGCACTCGTCGCCATCTCCGTCAATTGCTCAGGAACAGGAAACAACGGGTGCAAATCCAGCGACTTTGCCCGCTCAGCGATATTGCACGCCAAGTCCGCCATTCGCTCGAGTTCGCCGTTGACCTTGATGACGGTAATCAACCATCGCAAATCGATCGCGACGGGTTGATGCAAGGCGAGAAGTTTGAGGCACTCCTCCTCGATCAAGATATCGGTTGCGTCCACAGCCGCATCGGTTTGAATGACGCGGTCAGCGAGTTCCGCACGACGGTGCACGAGCGACCGAACGGCTAGTTGAATCATCTCTTCGACGACGCCGAATTGGCCGACGAGTTGTCGACGAAGATCATCGAGGCCGCGTTGAAGATGTTTCGACATGTTGCATTGGGCCGTCGTGAGAGCGAAAGAATGTCTCCGAGAAGCTGCTCGGAGACCACAGGATACCAGCGGATCGTGGCTGGTAAATTACCCGTTGAATCGCTGCCGCCCCCCGACCTCAGCTCTGAGGAAACGAAAGGGGGGATCGTTGGAGATTGACGCACCCGAGCCGAAAGAGAATCTCGCCCCGAGAAAGAAGCTCGCCCCGAAGGTGGGGCGAGCCGGTCAGTTCAGTGCTGATGTGGCAGTTCGGTCTACACTTCCCAGCCTGCGCGATACTCGCGCTGGACGAACTGGTTCACTTCGGGTCGGTTCGCGCTCGACAAGGTCTTCGCGTCCCACTCGATTCGTTGACCTTCGCCAGCACGCATGGCCAAGTTACCGACGAGAATGGTTTCGGTCAGACGGCCGGCGTAACCGAAGTTGCTCATGGTGCCGGGCTCGTATTCACCTTTGACGGTCGCAACGAATTCCCATTTCTGACGCTCGTCGGTTCCGCCCTTGAACGGGATGCGAGGCAACGATTGCTCGGGCAACTTAACATCCTTGTACTGGTTTTCCGGCAGCAATGTGTACTGGGCACCGTAATCGTTGCCGGAGAACAACAACCCCTTGCTGCCGACCACCAACGCACCGCTCGTCTTGCCGCCTCCTTCGCGTTGCTTGGCGACTTGTTTTTGGAACGACTCTGGCAATTGCTTGATGAGTTTGTCCTCAGGCAAGTTACCGCCGTCGTACCAATGGAACTTGCAAGCCGGCAAGCCTTCACGCTCGGGGAACTCGAACATCAATTGCGAGCTCGACGGATACGTCTCGCCTTCGACGATGCCCGGGTTCTTGATTGCGGTGACCGCGATCGGGTCCCACAACTTGAGCGCCATCACGGGCATGTTGGTCGTGTGGCACGCCATGTCGCCAAGGGCTCCGGTGCCGAAGTCACACCAACCACGCCAATTGAACGCGTGGTACTCATTGAGTTTGAAAGGACGCATGGGCGCTGGGCCGATCCAAGCATCCCAGTTCAAACCTTCCGGAATCGGGTCTTCGCCTTCGGGACGCCCCTTGCCTTGTGGCCAAATCGGACGGTTGGACCAAATGTGAACTTCAGCAACATCGCCGATCGCGCCGCTGCGAATGACTTCGACGGCTTCGCGCAGCCCGTCTTCGCTGGTGCCCTGGTTACCCATTTGCGTGACCACGCCCATCTCTTCGGCGGTCTCACGCATCAGACGCGCTTCGCGGATCGACCACGTTAGCGGCTTTTGACAATACACATGCTTCTTCATCCGCATCGCGCGGACGGCTGCGGCAGCGTGCGTGTGGTCTGGCGTGCTGACGACGACGATGTCGCACTTGTCGCCGAGCTTGTCGAGCATCTCGCGGAAATCGTCGAACTGTGCAGCGTCTTTGTACTCGCGACCTTTCTTAGTCAAGTTACCGGCGTCGACATCGCACAAGCCGACGATCGAAACGCCGTGATCGCCGATGTGGCTCGTATCGCTACCGCCCTTGCCGCCGACGCCGATGCATGCCGCCGATGGGGCCTGGAGCGCCGAAGGCTGAGCGTGAGATTTGAGAGCTGTTCCGGCGAAGTATCCGACGCCAGCGGTTAGCGCGGCGCCCTGGCCAATGAACTTACGTCGATTGACTTGGCTCGTAGAATTCTTGGTTGGCTTGTCTTGCATGCCACGATCCTTTGGATTTTTGAGGTTAGAACGATCAGCCACCTACGATAACCGCGAACAATTCGACAAACAATCGCCAATTGCGGCAGATTCGGCGCCGCTCGCTTCGTTGCTTGCTTGAGCATTTCCGTTTAAGTTTCAGTGGCGGCGAGCAATGCCAATGCTTCGTCCGTCCGAAATCGCACCCAACCACCCCCTCGTTTGGCCATCCTTCTATGTGTACGTCTCCCTGGTTTCTGCGTTCGCTCGTCTTGATATCGGTTACGGCGGTTGCCGCAGTCGGCTGTGAGCGAGCTCCGAATCCACGAAAAACTGCCGCCGTCAAATCGTCCCAGGAGAAATCGGGGGCGGACAAATCACAGGCGAAATCCAGTTCCTCCGCGGCCAAACCGAACTCGACTGCCAAGCCCGCGGTGCCGAAAGCACTGCCCGAAGATGCGTCCGCGATCACCTCGCTCGAGGCCGCTGGATACCAGCTCCAACGCAATAAGGACGGTCACGTCGTCGAATTGACGGTCGCCAGCGATACGTCGATTGCCGAGTCACTCAAGTTTTTGGCGGGTGTCCCCAATGTCGAGATCGCCCTGTTCAAAGGGAACGGAATCGATGATTCGGGAATGCAGAATCTTGTTGAGCTCAAGAAACTTAAGCGACTCGATTTATCCGAGACGGTCATTGGTGACGAGACCCTTGCTTCGGTCGGTAAAATTCCGACGCTGGAAGTCGCAATGCTCCGCCGCACCGCGGTCGGTGCAGCGGGGCTTGAAAAGCTGACGAGCTTGAAAAAGCTTCGTGCCATCGATCTGCGGAACACCAATGTCAATGACGACGCCACGGTTCCTCTCGGCAAAATTAAGACGCTGGTCGATGTCCAATTGGAGAAGTCCAAAGTTACCGATGCGACAGTCAAAAATCTCGCCGGATTGCCGCTGAAGTCATTGAACCTGAATTACTGCACCTCGATCAGCAATGCATCGATGGCCGTGCTCGGCGAAATGTCGACGCTCGAATCGATCCAGCTCGATTACACGAACGTCAACGATGACGGCATGAAATCGCTCGCGAAACTCCAGAAACTCAAGCGACTTCGCATCCGTGGATGTGACGTCACTGGCGACGGTATCGAACACATCGCCGGCAATAAAAATTTACAACGCTTTGAGCTGCGTGATTCGTCGATCGACGACAAAGGCATTGCGATCATCGCGGCACTTCCGAGCGTCACTTACGTTGACATCGCGGAATGCCGTTTGGCTTCATCCGCTGGCATCGCCGAGTTGGGTAAGTTGACGGGGTTAACGTACCTTGGGCTTTGGGAAACGAAGACCAACGACGCGACGCTCGCCGGCTTGAGCGGGCTCGTTAATCTGCAAACCCTCGACCTGCAAGCGACTTCGGTGACCGATGAATCGCTATCGACGCTGATGAACTTCACCAAGCTCAACGACCTTATCGTCGCCGGGACGCAGCTCAGTGACGAGTCATTCCTCAAGCTCGCGACGCTGCCGAATCTCAAGAGATTGAACGTCGCCAACACGAGCATCGGCTACGAAGCTCTCGACGCGTTGGCTGAGAACCATCCCGATTTGAAGGTCGTGCAAATCGAAGAATAGGAAGTGCCGATCGCTGCTTCGCCGCTCCCCGCTGCGAAGTTTGGTCGAGCAACCGATCGAGGGTGAAGTGGTCCGTCACACCTGCATTCATCGATGCGACCGCTGCATTGTCGTCACTCGCGGCAGAACTGATCTAGGCCTTCATTGTCATTGCCCATGAGCTGACCGCCTAGGAGTTTATTGACCGGGAAACGTATGAACTGGAGCATCGCGAAGCATTACTCGCGAGACACCCAAGGCAGAGGCTTAGCGACGCTGGGATTCGTGGCGGTGAAATCGTGGCCGATGGAGGCTGCGACGGTAGCGGCAACTTGCGACTGGGTGGTCGCGACCATCCGCTGACTCGCTTGAACGGCAGGTCCCATGGCGGCGATCCAGATGACGTTGCAACCGGGGATCGATTTGCTGTGCGACTTCCATTGTTCACGGGTGTCGCCGCGACCGTGATCGGTGGTGATGATGAGCGTCGTGTTATCACGATACTGCTCGATCGATTGCATCGTTTCCCAGAGCCGACGGATGTAGTCGTCATTGCGATAGGCGGATTCGAGGTACAAATCGTAGCGTCCTTCATGTGCCCAATCATCCGTCTCGCCGAACGATACGAATAGCACACGCGGACGTTCGACCCGCAAGTAGGTTTCAGCGGCTTTGAAGGTAAAGTAGTCGTAACGCACACCCTCCCATAAGTGCGGGATTTCAGCGGCAAGCGTGTCGAGTTGTTGCAATTCGACTCGATTGCCTTCGGGCACCGTCGTGGCGACGTTCTGCCAACCCGCGTTGACGAGGACGCCGCTGCGCCCGTCATTGATGATGAATGGGAACACGTCCCAAGAACAAAATGCAGCCACCCGACCCGTGAGCGATGTTTGCCCGTTGAGCCATTCCAGCACCGTGGTGTTTGCGTTGTAGGTCTTGGCGTTGGAATCGATCTTCGGATCGGCAAATCCACAAAGCAGTTCGCTGTATCCGGGATACGAAAAATGCTCGCTGTTGGTAACCACACAGGGTGCCCCGTCGGCTGGGTCGCCGTAGATGACACCCTTCGGGTCGACGGTGGACCATAGGAACGGCATCAGTCGCGAGCGACGCTGGGTCGCGTCACCGCCAAGAAATCGCTGCGAGGTCTCAGTGACATTCTTGGCGCCAGCTTCCGCGGTCAGCAATCGCGCGTCGGCACCGCCGAACACTTCTTGCCACCGCAACCCATCGAGTGTAACCAACACGACGTTGGGTGGTGCCACCGCAGCATCGGGGGACTGTCCAGCGGCTTTCCCGGCAAGCGTCAACGAACATCCGAATTCAAGGACCAGGGCAACGGCCACAGCAGCGGCACGGGCGAAACGATAGTAATGCATGAGACAAATGATGGGTTCGGGTGACAAATATTAAGTGAATTCGATCCGGGCCGAGCGGGACGGAATTTGCCATTCGTAACGAGCAGTCTAGTATTGATCAATGAAGGACCGCCCGAAAAAAGTGACCGCTCGATTGTCCTGGGTGGTTCAAGTACCGGCCCACTGCGGAGCCGTCTCGAACTGTGGAAAGAAATCAAATGTCGCTGTTCTCGATTCGTCGAAATGGGTTCGCTGTCCTGGTCGCCACCCTGTTCGCGTCCACGCTCGCCTTAAATTACTCGGTGGCCGTGGCTCAGCATCACCACGGTGGTGGGTATCATGGAGCTGGCGGTCACTATGGTGGACATCATCACGGTGGCTATCCGCGCAGCAGCTTTAGTTTATCGATCGGCAGCGGTCTCGGTTACGGCGGCTACGGTTCGAGCGGACTGGGCTACGGGGGACTGGGTTATGGTGGACTGGGCTACGGCAATCTTGGCTATGGCGCATTCGGTTATCCCGGTCCGGGTTATGGGTACGGTGGGCTCGGCGGAGTCGGATTCAATAACTACGGCTTGAGCAGCTACGGCTTGGGCTTAACGAGCGGGTTGTCGATTGGACGATTCGATTTTGGTAATCCTTATGCGTCATCGTATCGCGGTTACGGAGGCACGGGTTACTCACCGTATTATTCGTCGCGTTATGGTATCAATCGATCCGACGTCGACATCAATGTCTACGCTAGCCCCGCGGTTGGTTACGTGCCGACGGACGACTACCGGCCGAGTTATCGTTACGACGGACTCGGTGCGAGGAGTGGCGTTCCGGGGTACCAGGGTGAATTTTCGCACCAACCGGCGCTCGATGGCGCGGGCGGACGTTACTCATCGGGTCGTTTCGATGAGACCTATCCCGACGCCGGAGTGGCGGCGTCGAGTGTTGACGGAACACTTTATCCGGGGATGATTTTGCCAGACGGATCGAAGGTCATCTCGGTCGGACCGATCGTTTCGGCGACCAGCGATGCGGCTAGTCCGCGCAGCGAAGATGCGAGTGTCGACGATACTCCTGAAGAAACAGCACCCGTCGAAGATGCGGCCGTCGAAGATGCGGTTAGAACCGGCGAATTGTAAGGCTCGCAGCAGGCGGTCAATTGTGTGGGATGTACCTGGTTCCTTTGCCAATTTCGTCCGCAATCATGATGAGCCGCAATCGATATTGACTAAATTGCCGGTCCCGAATCACACGCCTTTGGCGGAACTTTAACGGCGGTTCTTCGATTTCTGGTTCATCGGGGTGCCCAGCCGCGGCGTTGACACGGGCCTCATTATCTAGACGCATCCGACGCTGCGCCACTTCTTTGGATACGCTGAGGATGAAATCGTTGGCCAGACTGTTTTCGTATTCATGCTCCCGGATGAGCATGAGGTCAGCCAACAGGCGTTTCGCCAAGTGACCACGCGGCATCGAAGCTATGCCCTACGGTGGTCCGATCAACATTCAATCCGCGGTGCTCGATCATCCTGAATCGTTGCCCGATGACGAGAAGCAATGATTGCTGCTAGGCTCCGCTTCTTGGCTCTTCCTTCGGTCGGCGGAAACTCATCACCACGCTGGACAAGAGCACGACGGAGGCAAGGGGAAGGGCGACCCAAAGCAGTAGGCTGAACCAAGGCGAGATGGCGCCGTCGTCGCTAGTTTGGATCAAGAAGGTCGTGTAGAGCGCATAAAAGAATAGTAGCATTCCACCTTCCCAGCGAGTGATCAATTGGTAGGTGAAGAAGATGGGCCAACACACCAAGGCGACGGCGATCATGACGGGTATGTCAAACCCGATTGCGGAGGGTGATACTGTGACGCCTGAGGGACTAACGATCGCCGTGATCCCGAGCACGCTGAGAATATTAAAGAGGTTGCTGCCCACGACGTTTCCGACAGCGATATCACGCTCGCCACGAAGACTCGCCATCACGCTCGTCGCTGCTTCAGGAAGCGAAGTGCCAATCGCCACGATCGTCAAGCCAATCAACAACTCGCTCACGTGAAATGCTTGGGCGATACGCGTCGCACCATCCACGAGCGCACTCGATCCGACCGACAGGCACACCAGCCCCACAACAATCAACCCCAGCAATTTTAGCAGCAGTCCCGCGCTCGGTCGGGTATTCGCTGGCAACAAACCGGGGATGTCTTCCTCCGCCGGTCGCGGTTCGGAACTCGCTTTCTCATTCGCAGCCAATTCGTTTCGTTGGGTCTCCCGTCGACTGCCGAGCACGAGCCAAATCGTGTAGACGACCAGCATCAGGAACAACACCGTCCCTTCCACTCGCGTCACGGTGCCGTCCCAACTCACCAGCAGTGCTAGGAATGAAACGGCGACCATGAGCGGTACATCGAAACGAATGAGTCGGCGCGACACCAGCAACGGAGCGACGAGCGCAGAAGCGCCGAGTACACCGAGCAGGTTGAAGATATTGCTACCCACGATATTGCCGATCGACAGATCCGATTCACCCTTGAGTGTCGCGTTGACGGCGACTGCAAGCTCCGGCGCGCTCGTTCCGAACGCCACAACGGTTAACCCGATGACGAGCGATGAAATTTTGAGCAGCGATGCGAGTCCCGAAGCGCCACGAACGAGTAATTCACCACCCAGCACGAGCGCGACGAAACCGACGAGGACGTAAACCGATGGCATAACGAGTGGGTGCATGTGTCGCCGATCCGCGGCAATGAAGTTTCGATGTTGAAAGCGGTGACACCGTACCCCGAGCCATCATCCTCGGGGAGTGGGGAGGGAGAGTGTCCATTCTCGAAAGCGGCAGGCATCTCGAAGCGGATGTTGACTACACGCCCAACAAATTTCTCAGGGATTGACGATCCTGGCGATACGCGTCCGCACAGGCTTGGACCAGCTTCGGATCGGTGTGTGAAACGTATTCCATGTGCAACGAAATCGGTCCCGGTGGACGTCGCGATTTCAGGTCCTTGAACAAACTGCGGCTCACGTCACCTTCGCCGAGTGGCACATTCTCGATTTTGCCGTTCACGGCGCGATAGTCCTTGACGTAAACGGTCGCAATTCGCTCGCGGATCATGGCCAGATCGATCGGCCAGGATTGATTCGCTTCGACCGTTGCATGCCGGACATCGTAGGCGACACCGATATCGGCGGGGTCGATTCCCGCTAACACAGTTTGCAAATCCCACATGGGTCCACCGACGTTGGTCGCCCCCGCATGATTTTGATACAAACCTGTGACGCCGAGATCGTGATTCATCGCTGCCAATTCGGTAGCCGCCCGTGCGAACCCATCGAGCTGGGGCAGACTCGGTTGGTCGTGATTGTACCTGTAGTACGACATTCGGTAGTGTGTCACGCCGGCAAGGGCGGCGGTTCTGAGCACCGCCTCGGCATGAGGCGAATGGGGACTGTTGATGTCCGTCGTGATGATCACCACGCGGGTATCGGTCGCCGACATCGCCGCGCAGAGTTGCGGCAATTTATCGACCACTGCTGCGGGCTCGACCTGGCCGCCGCTTCGAACCGTCGCTTCGATGCCATCGACCTCAATTTCGCGACAAAATTTGGCGAGCTCTGGCCAGCTCATCAATTGCAGGTGCTTAGCAAAGATGCAGACGGGATGTGCCGACGCATCGTTCGAGTCGTCAGCCGAAGCGGTTTGTGTGGCAAGCGTCATTGCAGCGGTTAGTGCACCAGCCGCAGCCAGAAAAGAGCGTCGATCTTGCCCCGCGCCGGGCGATGACGCTCGCTCTGGGTCGTTGTTGGATACGTAAATCATGGGTATGCCGAGTAAAACGGTGGGTTGGCGAACGGGCTCCAGCGACGTGGATTGTAACCGCTCAGTCGACATCACACCTCATTCCCGCGAATCCGAGGCGGAATGCGTCATGGCCCTTTGTGCGGTGCAAGGGAACGTAGCCCACCGCTATCGCGTCGTCACATGACTTGAGGAAAAATCATCCCACCGGACTTGGTCGACGCAGCCGCGCCGATCGAGCCGTCGGCGCGTTAAAAAATCCGAGCTAGGCAACATTTCGGGGCCGTGTAGTACGTCCAGGTGTAAACTAACATTGCCTTGGGTCGCCTACCAACACCCAACATTCGGACGCATATTGGCGGTTGAGT
Source organism: Pirellulales bacterium (assembly GCA_038256795.1). Classification (GTDB taxonomy): domain Bacteria; phylum Planctomycetota; class Planctomycetia; order Pirellulales; family Pirellulaceae; genus JBBSJZ01. Next base: position 22,249 of record JBBSJZ010000005.1, read on the forward strand.
CCGATGTTGCTGAGGATTGGGGTGAAGGCACTTTCCCGATCATTTTCATTTGACGCAATTCGTTCACGACGCAATCCGCCCTATGACCATCCACGTCGCTCTCAATCACCGCACAAGTTACTTCTTTGACCGTCCGGTCATTGTCACGCCGCACTCCATTCGCTTGCGTCCAGCTCCCCATTGCCGCACGCCGATCAAGAGCTATTCGTTGACCGTTCGCCCGGGCGATCACTATGTCAATTGGCAACAAGATCCGCAGAGCAACTTTGTCGCACGCGTGAATTTTGAGAAGCCGGTGCGTTCGCTCGAGATCGAGGTGGATCTCGTCGCGGAGATGACGGTCATCAACCCCTTCGACTTCTACCTCGAACCGGATGCCGAGCAGTATCCCTTCGAGTACTCGCCAGCGCTCCGCGAGGAGCTCAAGCCGTATTTGCCGACGCTGACGACGGGTCCTAAGCTCGCCGAGTACATCAAGGGAATCGATTGCAGCCACCGCCGCACCGTGATATTTCTCGTCGATCTCAATGCGAAACTGAGCCAAGATATTAGTTATCTGATTCGGCTCGAACCCGGTGTTCAGTCCGCCGAAGAGACGCTGACCAAAGGCAGCGGCTCGTGCCGTGACTCCGCTTGGTTGATGATCCAAATCCTCAGGCACTTTGGTATCGCGGCTCGTTTCGCATCGGGATATCTAATTCAATTGACCTCGGACATCAAATCGATCGACGGACCGGCGGGCCCCGAGGTCGACTTCACGGACTTGCATGCGTGGTGCGAAGTGTTCCTGCCCGGTGCGGGCTGGGTCGGACTCGACCCCACGAGCGGACTTTTTGCGGGTGAAGGTCATATTCCGCTCGCTTGCACACCGGAGCCGACGAGCGCCGCGCCGATCACCGGCGCGACGGAAGAATGCGAGGTCGAATTCGATTTCGCAATGAGCGTCTCACGTGTTCACGAAGACCCGCGCGTGACGCTGCCGTACGACGACGCGACTTGGCAGCGAATCGAGGCCAGTGGTCATGCCGTCGACCGATCACTCAATGAGAATGACGTTCGGCTGACGATGGGCGGCGAACCCACGTTTGTTTCCATCGACGACCAAGACGGAGACGAGTGGAACACCGCCGCCGTCGGTCCGACGAAGCTGCGTTTCGCGAACCAATTGCTGAGCAAGTTCAAAAATCGCTTTGGTGACGGAGGAATGCTGCACTACGGACTGGGCAAGTGGTACCCCGGTGAGCCACTGCCACGTTGGGCACTGAGATGTTTCTGGCGCAAGGATGGTCACGCACTGTGGGAAGACACCCAGTGGTTGGCGGATCCGAGCAAGGACTATGGACACACCGCCGAAGATGCGCGGAAGTTCACCGAGCGGTTGGCGGGAAAGTTGGTCGTCAATCCAGAGAACGTGGTCGATGGCTACGAAGACATCCTGTATTACTTGTGGAAAGAACGAAGCTTGCCAGTGAATGTGGACATTCGCGATTCGAAGCTCGACAGTGCTGAGGAACGCACGCGTTTGGCGAGAGTGTTCGAGCAAGGAATCACATCGTCGGTCGGCGTCGCGTTGCCCTTGCGTTACGTCTGGTGGGCTGATTCTCCCTACTGGGAAAGTAGCGAATGGATCATCCGCGGCGATCACATGTTCTTGATCCCTGGCGACTCGCCGATGGGCTTGCGATTACCGCTCGCCGGATTGATGTTCGTCGGCAAAGAAGCGGGCAGCGAGGATTTTATCGAAGCCGATCCGATGGAAGATCGCCAACCGCTCGCGATGCGTGCCGACATCGTGCAGCAGCGTGAAACGGACGCTGCGAATTTCGATCAATCCCGTACCTCCAGTCATGATCAGCTCGTGGGTGCGGGGTCAGCCACCGCGACCATGAGTTCGGCCGCTAGGAATTTTGCCGCGAGCGACGATTCGGCCTCAGCGTCGTTCGGCTCGAATGGCGGAAACGGTAGCGTGCAGAGTCTTTACGAACCTGGCGACAACCTCACTTCGCAGGACGACTTCGCGGACCGATCGGCTGACAAGCCGGTGCGCACGGCGATGTGCGTCGAAGCCCGGGGCGGAAAGCTGCACGTGTTCTTGCCGCCGATCGATCGCGCCGAAGGGTTCATCGATTTGATCACTGCGATCGAGCAAACGGCTGCCGAGATGAAAAAGCCGGTGGTGATCGAAGGCTATTTGCCGCCACATGATGCAAGACTGCAACACATCAGCGTCACGCCGGATCCAGGTGTGATCGAAGTCAACGTGCACCCGGCTGAGAGTTGGCAAGAATTGGTGGACATCACGACGGGGGTCTACGCCGATGCGCGTGCCTGTCGGCTGGGGACTGAGAAATTCGACCAGGACGGAACGCATACGGGTACGGGCGGTGGCAACCATATCGTGATGGGAGCCGCGACGCCTGCGGACAGCCCGTTCTTGCGGCGGCCCGATGTGCTCCGCAGCTTGATCGGCTACTGGATGAACCATCCGAGTTTGTCGTATTTATTCAGTGGAAAGTTTGTGGGCCCGACGAGCCAAGCGCCGCGCGTCGACGAAGGTCGACGGGATAGTGCGTATGAATTGCAAATTGCGTTCGAACAGATCCCGGACTCCGGCGATGTGCCACCGTGGTTGGTCGACCGCGTTTTCCGTCACTTACTCGTCGATTTGACGGGAAATACGCACCGCAGCGAATTTTGCATTGATAAATTGTTCAGCCCCGATTCATCGACCGGACGGCTCGGCTTGGTCGAGTTCCGCGCTTTCGAGATGCCGCCGCACGAGCGGATGAGCTTGACCCAGCAGTTGCTACTGCGAGCACTCGTCGCACGATTTTGGAACGAGCCGTATCGAGAATCGATCGTCGATTGGGATACCTCGATTCACGACCGATGGTTATTACCACACTTCGTTTGGAATGACTTTGGTGACGTGATCGAGGAGACTGCGGCCGCCGGTTTCGATCTGCAGCATGAGTGGTTCCGACCTCACTTCGAGTTCCGCTTTCCTCGCATTGGCGCCGTCCAGACGCGTGGATTGGCGATCGAACTTCGCGAGGCGGTCGAGCCCTGGTACGTGCTCGGCGAAGAAGCGAGTGGAGGCGGGACGAGCCGCTATGTGGATTCGTCGGTGGAGCGATTGCAAGTCAGCGTTCGCGGCATGGTCGATGGTCGCCACAAGGTCATCTGCAACGGGCGGCTACTGCCACTACATCCGACCGGCGCTCAAGGTGAATCCGTTTGCGGAGTTCGTTATCGGGCGTGGCAACCGCCGAGTTGTTTGCACCCAATGATCCCCGTGGACACTCCGCTCGTGTTCGACGTTTACGACACGTGGATGAAGCGGAATTTGGGTGGAGCACGTTATTACGTGAGCCATCCGGGTGGTTTGAACCCGACGACATTCCCCGTCAACGCGAATGAAGCTGAATCACGACGCGTCGCCCGTTTCATCAAGTTCGGCCACACGCCGGGCGACATGATCGAGATGCCGCCGACGGAATTCAATCCGCATTTCCCGATGACACTCGATTTACGCCGAGGTCGCAAGTCGTAGCATCGGACTGTGTTACACTCACGCCTTGTCGATGTCCCTAAACCTGCGAGGCGCACTTGATGAGATACCCGACCAACGACTTGATCCAATCGCTAAAGTCCGGCAATGTGCTCGAGGCTTACGAGGCGCTCAAGGCCGGGGCAGATCCGAATCATGATTTGAGTGACGGTTATTCCGCATTGCCACTGGCGATCGGCCTGGGTGATAGCAAGCTCGTTGCGGCTTTGATCAAAGCCGGTGGGAATGTCAACCAGGTTCACCAGGGCAACACGCCGCTGTGCCAAGCCGTGGAGCTCGGCAACATGGCGGTCGCACAAATGTTGATCGATCATGGTGCGTCGACGAACGTGAGTGGTCGAAATGGCTGGACGCCGATGTATCGCGCCGCTTGGAATGGGAACGTCGAGATGATGACCTTGCTCGTCACCGCTGGAGCGGACATCAACGCGATCGACTCGCAAGGCGACACCGCGCTATCGTGGGCGTTTGACAAGCTGGAGACCGTGACGGCGCTGCAGATGCTCGGTGCTAAACCGCGGCCGATCGAGCGGCACTTGCTCACGCCGCTGGAGTTCACTGAGTTATGCAAGCGACCAGAGTTCGTTGAATTAGCAAATCGACTGGAGGTGCTCAGTGGCCGCAGTGGACTGAGATACCAATTTGTCCCCGGTGCATTCACGCTCGTCGTGGCCCGTGACAAGGTCGATGAGTTCATCGATACCGTTTACGAGGACGCCGTGGCGGTCGACTGTTTGGTGTTCGACTCGCTTCGCGGTGACGAGCGGGGGCGGTTTGTTTACTTGATACCGACATCGGACAAGTATTCCGCAATGGCGGCGGCGCGGATTGGCGACCGGCCAGACGGGCATGGAACGTATGGATTGATCGAAGGATTTAAGCGTTTCGAGGAACTTTACCCGTTCCGGTTGCGGGGTTGCCACTCCAAAGGGATTCAGCTCGATTTCCTCGAACCGCACGTCGACCGCGGTGTCGCCCAGCGGAAATTGGCGGAGATTTTCGTCGAATTGAAGAAAGCTGATGAGTCGCACCACTGTGACCCGCCGTCGCTGACTTGGCACAAAACGGAGCATGGGGCGACGATCGATTGGCAGTGGAACGTGTGATCCATTTACAGTCCGAGGCCGTTGTCAATTTTAATCAAAATGGTTAGCCTTGCGGACTTATCCCTCACCCTTAGCGATTCAGCGGACCGCTCGACGTGATTGCTCCTTCACGCGCTTCAAAACTTCCCGACGACCAGCGGATTGTGATCACCGGGATCGGCTTGACCGCACCCAACGGGAACGATTGGGCAACCTATCGCGCTGCCTTGCTCGATGGCAAAAGCGGCGTTCAGCCCTATGAAATTCGCTATTTCGGCAAGACCTTGGCCGGGATCTGCGATTTCGAGGCGACGCGTTACCAGTCCAAAAAAGACATTCGCCGCGGCACGCGGGCGGGTAGCGTTGGCGTTTATGCCGCGAACGAAGCAATCCGCCACAGTGGACTCGATTGGGAAAACGTCGACAGGTCACGGGTCGGCATCTACGTCGGTGTGACCGAGCACGGGAATGTGGAAACGGAAAACGAGATTTTCGTGATCAAGGGGTTCGACTACGACACGAGTTGTTGGTCGCATCACCACAATCCACGCACCGTGGCGAACAACCCGGCAGGCGAAATCGCTCTCAATATGGGAATCACCGGCCCCCACTACACCATTGGCGCCGCTTGTGCTGCCGGTAACGCCGGTTTGATCCAAGGTGCACAAATGCTGCGATTGGACGAGTGCGATGTGGCGATCGCGGGCGGAACGAGCGAGAGTATCCACACGTTCGGGATCTTTGCGAGTTTCAATAGTCAAAACGCGTTGGCGACGCACGACGATCCCACCAAGGCATCGCGACCCTTCGATACCAAACGCAATGGGATCGTCGTCGCTGAGGGCAGTTGTTTGTACGTGCTCGAACGCTACAGCGATGCCAAGGCGCGCGGGGCTGAAATCATTGGCGAGCTGGTCGGTTACGCGATCAATACCGATGCCACCGACTTCGTACTACCGAACCCCGAGCGCCAGGCCCAGTGCGTGGAATTGGCGCTCAAACGAGCGGGACTCGCGGCCGACCAGATCGACATTGTCAGCACCCATGCGACGGGCACTTCCAGTGGCGATTCACAGGAGTGCGTGGCACTTCGGAAGGTGTTCGGGGAATGCACGCAAACGCGGATCAACAACACCAAGAGCTTCATCGGTCACGCCATGGGCGCAGCCGGATCACTCGAACTGGCGGGTAACTTGCCATCGTTCCGCGATCACGTCGTGCATCCGACGATCAACGTTGACGAGCTCGATCCAGAATGCGCTTTGCCCGGATTGGTGCTCAATGAAGCGCAGCAAGTCGGGCGAGTTGACTATATTCTGAACAATTCATTCGGGATGCTCGGCATCAACTCGGTGGTCATCATCGGCCGAGTTTGACCACGGCTTACACTCATTGTCCCCATCACCCATCCGCGGCCCTTGGCTGCGAGAAAATAACACTCGGGAGCACCCCTACGCATGACGCCTGCTGAAATTCGCGAAGAAATCATCGACATCCTCGACGACATTTCGCCCGACGAAGACCTCGACAACCTCAAGGATGAGATCGCGTTCCGTGAACAATTAGAACTCGACAGCATGGACTTCTTGGATATCGTGATGGAGTTGCGAAAACGCCACCGCGTCCAGATTCCTGAGGAAGAGTACGGAAATCTCGCCAGCATGGCTTCGACGGTCTCTTACCTCGAGCCAAAAATGCGAGACATCGTCAAGAGCTAGGACGTCGAGTTGGCAGTTGGCTGCGAAACAAGTTCTTGGATTAACTTTTGACTGACGACTGACGCCCACTCAACAGCCACCCATGTACGACACGATCATTATTGGCGCCGGGATGAGTGGTTTGGCGGCCGGCATTCGGCTTGCCCACTTCGACAAACGGGTGTGCATTCTTGAGAAACACTACACGATTGGCGGTTTGAATTCGTTCTACCGCATGGGCGGTCGTGACTACGACGTCGGTCTGCACGCGGTCACGATCTTTGCTCGTAAAGGCACCAAGCGTGGGCCGCTCGCGAAACTGATTCGCCAGCTTCGCTTCGGTTGGGAGGACTTCAAGCTTGCCGAACAAGTCGGCTCGTCGATCCGATTCCCCGGTTCAGAGCTGGATTTCAACAACGACATCGCGCTGCTTGAAAGCGAGATCGCGAAAACGTTTCCGGCCGACATCGATGGCTTTCGGCGGCTCTGTGGATCACTGCTCGATTACGACGATCTCAACGGCGACGATCCGGCATTCTCTCGCTCGGCCCGGCAAGTGATGGCGGAGTACTTGAGCGAACCGTTACTGATTGAGATGCTCATTTGTCCGTTGATGTGGTACGGCAACGCGCGGGAGCAGGACATGGATTTTGGCCAGTTTTGCATCATGTTCCGCGCCTGTTTTCTCGAGGGCTTCGGGCGTCCGTTCAAGGGTGTGCGGATCATCCTCAAGAATCTCGTTCGGAAGTATCGCGGGCTCGGCGGCGAACTGAAATTGCGAAGTGGTGTCGCCAAAATCCACGTCGATGGCGGGCGCGCAACCGGGGTCGTGCTCGATGATGGCACCGAGCTCGAAGGCAAGCAAATCTTGTCGTCCGCTGGAACGGTCGAAACCATGCGGATGTGCGACGACCTGACTCAAGTCGACGTCGCCAAAGCAGGCAAGCTATCGTTCATCGAGTCCATTTCGATTCTCGATCGCAAGCCGCAAGATATTGGGTTCGATCGCACAATCGTGTTTTATAACGACAGTGATCGATTCAATTGGTCACGACCCGAGGACTCGCTTTGTGACACGAGAACGGGTGTGATTTGTTCACCGAATAATTACATCTACGATGGCGACGAAGGCCAATTGCCTGATGGGGTGATCCGCATCACCACGCTCGCGAATCACGATCGATGGTGCGAATTGTCGGATCCGCAGTACGCGAGTGCCA
>JBBSJZ010000006.1:0-27998 GCA_038256795.1 Pirellulales bacterium
ATCAGCTTCATGCTGGGGGATGTTTGATCAGCCGCCAACTGGCGATGAAAGAGCGTGGATGACTTTTCCAGCTGGTCCTGCAGCGAAACCTCACGCCCTACAGAGCGTTTAAGTGTTCGATAACGTTTGGCGACGGTGAGCAGGTTGCGGGTCAGAACCATCTTTAGCCAAGCCCGCAATTCCAAGTCCGTCTTTCCGCGGAAGTCAGCAAAGTCCCGGTGGGCATCCAGCATCGTCTGTTGCACGATATCAGAGCCTCCTTCCTTGACTCGCAAACGCGGGTTCAACTGCAGTTCGGCAAGCAGTTTCAGATAATCGCGGTACTGCTCCAGCTCAGGAGCGGCGTGGTCTTCAGCACTGACTTTCATGTCCGTTTGCCGCCCGTCGATAAGATGAGGCCAAATTCTCGCAGCCTAAGGCCGTGCGTGGAACGTCGTCATGCACGTCAGCATCAACTCGACAATGCATTCAACCGCATACGTCCTTAGGCGACATTCCGGGCCGAATCGAGCGCTGTGTTTTTTCGATAAAGTGCCCCCGCTAAATTCTTCAACAAATTCGAGAAAAGCGAGGTGCACAGCGGTCGAGATGTAGCTGGCTGTAGCCTCAGGAAGTCGAGAACAAACGACTCCATCTTTCACGGCAAAAATCATGTTAGCAAACTTCTTTTTGAATTGCCAAACGAATTTGGTCACCGTCACGTTTGTTCTCTTGCTTCTGCTGTCTGTCCGGACGGAGACGATCGCCGAAGAATCGCTAATTTCGATTGAGAATTCGTGGATCGCGATGGAGTGCTCTGTTCATTGAGGCCTTGTCGAAAGTCCTCTGCTGGAATGAATGAAAAGGTCCATCCGGGTTTGTCGTGGGTTCGGATTGACGAGATTTAGGCGCGGTAGAAAGTGGCGAACTCGCCCGCGTTGATGAGCGGGGCGACTTTGTCGCGGGTGACTTTAGTGACGCCGTTGATCGTTTCCCAATTTTTCATCACCAGATTGCGGACGGTATCGTTGTTCCAGCGACTGAACCTATCAGTGCCTCCTTCGCCGTCGACGACCAGTTCATCGGCGCCGACATACTCCATGTTCAGCACATCGTTCCCTTCGCCCAGGTAGGCGTAGAAATCATCAGCGGCGCGGACATCGGTGAGATTGAAGGTGTCGTTACCCGCACCACCGTAAACGCCAATATCGTCGCCGGCGAAAACGCCTCGCATCGCAAGTGTGTCGTTCCCGCCACCCATCGATGCATTGATGCTGCGAAGGACAAACGTGCTTCGCACGTCAACGGTGTCGGCGTCGTTCTCAGCAATGTTATCGTGAGCGTAAATGTTTACGTGGCCACGAACGCTGGTCAAACCTAACCCGTTCGTATTGAAGTTGATCGTGTCGGCACCTGCTCCTGCGTAGATACTGAGAATGTCGACGCCGACGCCGTCTCCTATCGTCGAGGACGATACATCGATGTGATCGTTGCCTCCGGCTGTGAGAACGTTGACATTTCCCTTTGTCGTCAGGCCAAAGAATCTCACGCTGTCGTTGCCTTCGCCGGCGTTAACTGCGAAATAGCCAGGAAAGTTGGTGCCGATATAAGAGTTGTCGATGACCACGTTATCGGTTCCGCTTCCGGTGAAGATATTCGAACCCCCACGAGTGTTCACACGGTTGAACCTTACAAAATCCGCGTCGCCAAGATCGTTGGCGTTGGGGGAGGCCGTGTTGATCGAAATCGTGTTGATCCTGTTGACGATTTGGCCTGTGCCCACGGTGACGCTGTCGTTGCCACCACCGAGGTTGACGACGAGGTGGCCGGTGGTTTGGGAGTTGGTGGGGATACTAAAGTCGCGGAACGTTTGGCCGTTGACGAGAGTCGTACTACCACCTTGATTCAACGCTCCTTTGACTCGCACCATTCCGTTGGTGAGTTGTGAGACCTCAACCGCATTGGGAGCACCGGCCTGACCGGCGGCTTCAAGAACGTAGAGATTTCCGTTCTCCATGTAAGCAGACACGTCTCCCGCCATCATCTGGCGTGATTCGAGACGTTGCATCGAGAGACCGGGGCGCTTGGTCATTCTGTTCTTGCGAGATTTCATGGCTGGATTCCTTGTTTGAAAGGCCAAAAGACTGGGATTCATGGAACCGAGTTGTTCGGCTCTGGAACACTCAGCGGAATCGCGGACAGACTGTTACAGGAAACTGAAAAGCAAAAGGATCCGCGATGAAACAGACCAAGGCGACGAACAGACGAGGGTCGACTTTCACAGATTTAAGTCACTTGCCAGCAATTGGTGATAGCAGGAGCGGCGCCCCGTTTGCGGGCTTTCGTCTGTTTCAACCAATTCTTTTCCTATGTCGCGTTCGATGGACATTGCAACGACTTTCATGCCACTTTTGAAGTCTTCACTACCGTGATGACTGAGCCCACTGCGGAATCTTTGCGCCAGCTCATCGCGGGATGGAGCCGATGACATTCACGCAAAGGTTCGCCTGGAGGATGACGCCAAAAAAAAGCAGTTTTGGCTGATGCCGATGGGAACAACGCCCGTCGGCCAAAAAGAATTGAGCGCCGTGCTCGATGGCTATCGGGATAGCGAACAGAGTTGGAGCGATGCAGGATGAGATCGCCGCCTAGTTCTAAAACTCGAAACACGACGAGTAAGAACATCTGCCCGATGCCTCTCCCGACAAAAGCGAGGGGAGAGGCTCAAGAAAACGTGCCGGGACACTAGCAACTAGCAACTCTTTCCTAAACCATTGGCTCAGGTTGTCCGTCGGCTTTCCTCGGTCCGCGGCCTTTGACAAAGCGATGGCCGAAGTCGGTGAGGATGAAGGCGCGGAGTGACGCGATGATTGCCACGAGCACGAGGAATGTCCACAGTTTGTTGTACTGCGTTTGGTTGTAGATTCCGCCGTCACCGATGCTCGGCATTTGCTGGGGCGCGAGCGGCAGCCCGTAGCGTCGGGCGAAGCTGTCGATTTCGATGACGTGAATGACGGGGATACCCTTGCGCATGAAGCGTGTCATGATCGAGTCGATCTCGAGCGTGCCTCGCGAGGCGGACGTATTGAGTCCTGGTTTGTAGGCTCTTTTGCCGACTCCGCGACCGACGGAGATCGTACCACCGCCGACATTGACGTAAGCCTTGATCGGTTCGGTGCCAGCGTTCTGTTCGTAGATCTTCATCCGCTCGTTGATCGCGGAACTGAAATCGCCCGCACGTAGCATTTTCAGTCCATTGCGTTGCACGGCCGCTTCGACCATGTCGCGCGCTTCGCGCGACATGCCCACGCCGATGTCTTCGTAGCCACCGATGGAGCAAGCGACGGCGTGAAATGGCATAAGTCCTTCTTCGTTCAGCATGTGCTCCATGTCGATCCACATGAAGTCTGGGTCGTTGGCGCCCCATTGGCTTGAGCCGCCGCTCGCGATGATGATCGGACGGGCCTTGAGTGTTGTCAGTGCTGAGCAAAGGTGGACATTCATTGCGGGAAACGAGCCGGAATAGCCGACGGCCACGAGATCGCCGGCTTCGACGCCAGCTTCAATCAGCATTTCGACGAGGACGGCGGCAAAGTTGGGGTTCACCGACGTTTGCTTCGCGGTCAATCGACCCGTCAGCGTCGTGATGGGGCTCATCAGCGTCCCCATCATGCCCGATTCGGCCGGATCGGCTTCGCGATTGATCGGGATCGCGCGATTGAGTTTCTCGATCTTGATCGCTTCCATCATCTTGGCTGAAAGCTTGGATGCTTGTAGCTTTTCGTCGAGATCGCTTTGGGGGCTTTTGATTTTGAAGTACTCGACCGAGGCCAATCCCATCAGGGAAAACGCGGCGAGGAAAATGATCACGGCTTGCGAAACTTGTCGTGGACGCCAGTAAAGTCGCTTCATAGTACGAACTCCAATCCCATCAGGATCAACACCAAGCGCACGAGTGTCGACGCGGTCAGCAGAATGCCGAGGGTTTCGACGAGACCCTGGCGATCGATCCAGATGCCGATCAGGCCGGGGATGATGTAACCGATCACCTCGTAATCCGCGGTATCGGTCGCGCCATCGACGACGGGCAATGCCGCGGAGGGCATCATCGGGAAGAACGCCATCCGCTCAAAGAAGATGCCGACCAAGAAGCCGACGAGCACCATCAGCACCGTGCGGCGTTTGCCGTAGATGATCATGATGTTGGAAAGCGAGTAGACGACAAAGTAGGTCAAGATAGCGGCCGCAAACGTCATGATGACGTTCATGGGGCGGTCGAGCGACAGTGCGATGTAGCCTGGGACGACCATCCCGCCTGCGGCGAGCCCGAAAATCTCGGAAAACAGCAGGCTCACCGCCAAGCCGATCCCGATCGAAATTGTTAGCGTATCCATGGAACGTTACTTGATGGAGATATTGATTTGGGAGGGGAGAGTTAGAAGGCTTTGTCTTCGACGATGCCGCGGTTGCGGAAGTGACGAACGAGTTCGAGGCCAGGGCCGCCGATGTTCGCCATTCCCATCACCAGCGCGCTGCGCCCGGAGAGACTGACCACCTTCTCGAAAATTTCTTGCACGCTGTCGCCTTCACTCAGCGTCAAACGTCGCGGGTCCAACCCCGCCTGAGTCGCGTATTTGGCAAAAATATAGGTGCCGCTGCCGACGAGGACATAGTGATCCGCCTCGCGCCACTTCGCGCACGCTTCGGCCAATTGCCGCGAGCGATCCGGTCGGTCGAAACGACAATTGAAGATCATCACCCGCTTGTTCACGTCGGGATAACGCTCGCAAGCCATGTTCCAAATCCGTTCGGTACTTTCCGGATCGTTAGCGGCGAAGCCGTTGATGAACACGATGCGGCGACCGAAGAAATCCAATTCGGCGACCGTCATGATTCCCGGATCCGGATTCGCCGCCCACATGCCTTGCAGCGCCGTGCCGCGGTTGATGCCTAGATCCGCGAGCACCTTGAGCGCCAGCGCGACGTTCTCGGCGTGCTCGATGTAGGAAAACTGAGCCAACTCGAGCGGCGTGATCGCGGCGACTTCTTCCTCACTCACCGTGATCAGCTCGCACTTACGCTCGTCGCAGACATGACGAAACGCGTCGAGATGCCGACGCTCGGCGGTGAACATTTTGCCGTTGCGAGGAACCATCCCGAGCAATGCCCAGGCGACATCTTTTTCGCCGGGTCCCATCACGTCCAAGTGGTCCGCCCGGGCGTTGGTGATCACCGCATGCGTCGCATGGACGAGTCGGTACTCACAAACCCATTGCAGGTAAGGGATCAATGCCATGCACTCGATCACGAGCGCCTCGGCTTCCATTTCCGCGGCCGCCCGAGCGATGCGAATCTGTTCGATGACGTTGGCACGAGCTGGACGAAAGACGGGAAACTCGCTGCCGTCGGGCATGATCATCCGCGCCAGCGTGCCCGTGGTTTTGGCGCACGTCCGCGTACCCGATGCTCGCATCCCCGAAGCAATCAGCCGCGTTACCGACGATTTTCCACGCGTTCCGTTGACGTGAATGCGGAGCGGAATGCGATGCAAACGCCGTGTGTGCAAATGCGACTCGAGCCATCCCAGACCCATTAGGGCTCCGGTTGTCCCGAGCAATGCGAGAGACCCGTCCATCGACGACCTTGAAGTAAACTGCGCCAACCCCAGCGACGAATGTCGCCCGAGCAATTTCGTTGGCGGTGAGACATTCCGCTAACTCAAGCGGAAGATCGGCAGAAGATAACGATTAGTTGAGCCGCCGCGAGATGTGACGCCGAATTTTCTCTGGATTTTCATCCACTTTCCACTTGCTTCGCGGCGTTTAACTTGGCGGACTCAGGCGTTGTGGAGACTCCGTCACCCTACCGGGCTGCTAAAGGCTAGCGGTGACTGCCTCGGGCGGTCCCACCTCGCCTTGGCTTTTTCCCGCAACGAGGCAATGAGCGAGAGGGTACCCGTGAAACTGCCGCTCGCCTGAGCAGCGTCATTCAAGCGTCCATGCGGACACCGACGCTGAGCAAGATATTGGCGTAGCGTTGTTGGTCACCGGTTTGCACGGTGAGCACGTGATCTTGCGTACCGACCGCGTCGTAGAAGGCCCACTTTTCGATCGGCTCGAGTTCAACGCTGAGCCCCGCGCCGCGGATGGTTTGGCGGTACTCGTCCCACACGGGCGGATCGCCGGGCAATGCGTAGGGGCCCTCCGTCTCCGTTTGCATCGTTCGGATCGCCTCGATGGGGATCGCGGAAAGGATCGCTTCAAGGACTTGGTTGCAAGTCACGAGTCCCGGCATCAAGTTCAGGCTAACCAGTTCAGCGCGGGGACCGCGTTTGCTCGAGGCCGGGTAGTTACCGTCCGCGATCAGGATGCTGCTGTGGTGACCCGCGGCCGCGAGAATGGCAGAAATTTGCGGGTGGATGAGTCGATGTCGAAGCATGGGAGGATTGTCGCTCGAGTTGACGATTTGGGGTCAGGCGAAAAACGAGGCATTCGGATACGATTGGGGAATCGTCGATCGGTGGGCGGGCATCATTGTGCCAGATATTTGTTCGTTTGTGTGAGGGAGCCGTAGTGCTGGAGCATCGACTGAAAATCGGGACCTTTCTAGGCATCGGGCTGTACGTGCATTGGACGTTCGCCCTACTGATTGCCGTGATCGGCTACGACGCCAGCGACGAGGGCTGGGTCGGCGTTGTGTTCAGTATCCTGCGCTTGCTCGGCGTGTTCCTCTGCGTGACGCTGCACGAGTACGGACACGCGCTCGCAGCCCGGCGTTATGACATCCCAACACTCGACATTACCCTGCTTCCGATCGGCGGCGTGGCTCGGCTGATGCGGATGCCTCGGGTACCGTTTCAAGAATTGGTGGTTGCCGTGGCGGGCCCCGCCGTGAATGTAGTGATCATCTTCCTCTTGAGCGGGTTGATGCTGGGGATGTACGGATTCGGATTGTTCGAAGCGGTGAGTGAGCCGACGGATGAACGCTCCCGTGCGACCGTGGAGACGCTGCTCAGTGTACCGACGCTGATGGGTTTCCTTTTCTCGATGCTGCTCGTCAACATGACGCTGGTGATATTCAACATGATCCCCGCGTTCCCGATGGACGGCGGGCGCGTCTTTCGAGCCCTTTTGGCGATGGCGATGCCGTATCGCCGCGCGACGTACATCGCGTCACGGATCGGATTGGTTTGTGCCGCCGGGATGGTGCTCGTCGCCCTGCGATTCAACGAAGCGTGGATGCTCGTCGCGATCGCGGCGTTCATCAGCTATGCGGGAATCGCCGAAGCACGCCAGGTGGATGTGATGGAGACGATTCGGGGGCTGAGCATTGCCAACTCGATGATCACTCAGCCCGCGTCGGTGCAGATGGATGCGACCGTGAGCGAAATCGCGGCGCGATGGCAAGGCGTGCCGATGTCGGTGATGCCGGTGCTATCGATCACCGGCGGCGTCGTCGGCATGTTGCACTTGGACGATGTCGCCAAAGCCATTCGCAAGAACGCGAATCCGCAGCCGACGGCGGGGATGCTTGCCGATCATGATGTGAGCACGATCGCCGTCGATGATGATCTCGAAACCGTGTTGCTCCAAAGCGGCCAAAACACGCGACAATTTGCCGTTGTCGATGCCGAGGACCGGTTGATCGGCGTCTTGGATCTGGACTCGATGATGTCCCGCGGCACGTTGGCTGGCGCCCGGCCGCTATCGGCACCCGCCGACACCGCGGGTTTTGATGTGTTCAGCTAGGACGCGTTACGGATGGTGCCGCCGAGTGATTTCCAGCATCACGGGATGAAGTAACGTGTTGCTCGCGACGACACCCGTTTTTTCGAGCCCCAGGGGTTCGCCTTGGGCGTCTGTCACGAGGCCGCCGGCTTCTTCGACGAATAATCGTCCGGCGGCGTAGTCCCAGGGTGACAATTGATACTCAAAAAAGCTTCCGAATTGGCCGCAGCCGACTTGGCAAAGATCCAACGATGCGGCGCCGAAGCGGCGGATGCCGTGAATTTGTTTTCCAAATAACTCTTCAATTGCCGCGAGTGTGCTGCGCATCATCGCGCCGCGATCGTAGTAAAAACCGCAACCGACGAGTGTTTTATCGAGCGTCGCTGCACTCGAGACGCTAACCCGCTTGCCGTTGTGATAAGCACCGCCACCGCGAACGGCCGTGTACAGGTCATCTCGGAGCGGATTCAAAATGACACCGACCATCGCTCGGCCGTGATGGTAGTAGGCGATCGACACCGCGAAATGCGGTAATTGGTGAGCAAAATTATTGGTTCCGTCGAGCGGATCGATGACCCACAAGTCCTCGGCATCGACGCGCCCGCCGGCGAGTGATTCCTCCCCCAGCAGCTCATGCGACGGGTACGTTTGCCGCAGGTAGTTGCCGATCGCCAGCTCGCTTTCGAGATCCGCATCACTGACAAGATCATGCGTTTGGCCGCCCCCAGAAGATTTGTCGCGCATCACGACGCCATCGCGAAAGTATCGCGTCAGTACTTCGCCGCCGAGCCGCGCGGCGACCGTTGCGGACTCCAACAAGTTTTGCACATTATCCATTGAGACAGCTTTCGAGATTGATTCGTGTTGTTTGCCCGTAGGCGATTTGAGCCATGATCGGCACATCGGTGTATTGAGTGATTTCGTCCGCATTGTGGTCGATGGCGGTCCCGGCGCTGACGACTTCACAGAGCACGATACCGGCGGGTTGCAACCCGCGACGCTCGGCGGCGGCAATGGTGGCCAAGGCTTGGTGAATGCCGCCGAGCCGATTGGCGACGACAATGACGAGCCGTAAAGGTGCGAGCGAGAGCGCGAGGTCGGCATTGAGTAGCCCTGAGGCGAGCGGGCTCAACAGCCCACCTGCGCCTTCGATAATCAGTTCATCGCAGTGGGGAAACCAATCTTCGGCGCCGCTTTTGAGCCGTTCGCGATCGACGTGTTTACCTTCCGCGGCCGCGGCACGATGGGGAGCCAGCGGGGCACGAAAACGTTGTGGACACACCGCCTCAAGGTCGAGCGGACGACCCGCAGCTTGCCACAATTCGCGGGCATCGGTGGAATCAAGTTTTCCATCGGCTTCGACACAGCCGCTGGCTACCGGCTTGTACACGCCGACGCGCATGCCAGAATGGCGCAACTGGCGAGCCAGCAGTGATGCGATATACGTTTTGCCGACGTCCGTATCGCTGCCGGTGACGAACCAGATTTGGGGGCGTTTCGTTTCAGGCACCGATATTCTTCCCGGCCGATTGTAAGGAATCAACAACGTGGCACGAAATGTACGCTTAGCACTCGTTCAAATGCGAGCTGGCCAGTCACGCGAGGCTTCGATCGAGGCCGCTTGCAAGTGGACGCGCGAAGCGGCGACGCAGGGCGCCAAGATCGTTTGTTTGCAAGAATTGTTCAACGGGCCGTACCCGTGCCAAAGCGAAGACCATGACAATTTTGAGCTCGCGGAGTCGATCCCAGGACCCTCGATCGATGCGCTTGCCGAAATCGCCCGAGAGCTAGAAATCGTCATTGTCGCGCCGATCTTCGAACGCCGGGCACCGGGGCTGTACCACAACAGTGCCGCCGTGATTGACGCGGACGGTTCGATCGCGGGAATCTATCGCAAGATGCACATTCCCGACGATCCGCTCTTCTACGAAAAGTTCTACTTCGCACCCGGTGATCTCGGCTTCACACCGATTCAAACGCGTTACGCAAAGCTCGGAGTGGGGATGTGTTGGGACCAGTGGTTCCCGGAAGCGGCTCGATTATTCGCGATGGCGGGCGCCGAGATTCTGCTTTACCCGACTGCGATCGGTTGGATCGACGAAGAGAAACAACATTTTGGTCCGGGCCAACATGACGCTTGGCGGACGGCCATGCGGGCACATTCAATCGCCAATGGATTGTGGTTGGGTGCGCCGAATCGGGTGGGCGTCGAAGGACGCTTGGAGTTTTGGGGTGCGTCATTCATCACATCACCGCGCGGGGAAGTCATCGCCGAAGCGGACCATCACAACGAATGCATCGTCACCGCCGATTGCAACCTCGACGAGATCGACCTCGTTCGCACGCACTGGCCATTCCTGCGTGATCGACGCATCGACGCCTATCAAGGTCTGCTTCGTCGCTGGATCGATTGACCCGGCTCAATCGCCAACACCGAGGTCTTCGTCGAAGGCTCGCTGCACGAGATTCCACTCGGCTTCCTCGTGGGCATCGAGTGACCGACGAAAACGTCGGTAACGAGCGACGATCGCGTTCATGCGTCGCTCGTTATCGCTGGGAATATCCAAGGCTGCATCGGCGACACCCCGGATGTTCTCGAACAACTCAGCGTGCTGCAGCTTGAGATACTCCGCCGTGCAGATGCACTCGGGATTCGCATCGCACGAAATATTCAAGTACTCCTCAGCCTCCTCGAGCGAGAAGTGCAGCGACAGTTGATCGCGTAGTTCTGAGAAGAGTACTTGCAGCTCACTCCAGTGATTCGACGCAATCCGCGGGTGAGCTAACAACGCGTCAATCGCACGGGTCAATTGGTGCAAATGCGAGCTATCTTCGCGCAACTCGCGGCTCAACCGCGTGATCCGCACCTTCGATTCGGAACTTGACGCCATGATGAGTTTCCTCGGGCATTGGGGACTCGTTCGATCTCATAACCAAGTCTCATTATAGGCTTGCGGGTGCAGCGAAAGGCCAACAACACCGTGAAAGCCGAAACTTAACCTCGCAGCCAACAAAAGCAAACGCTGTGCCGACAAATGGTTTGGCGCTGGATACGGAGCTTAAATTCGCTTCCGCGAGTGACCGCTAATTTCCTGCTCCTCACCCTAGCGTTTCCCCCAACGCAGCGTTGGAGGCGAGGGCACCTATGAAACGCCACTCGCTCACGCGCGATCGATCGTGAGCGGCATGACTTGATCGAGTCGTGAGGCATTGCGGCGTAGCATCAGCAGCCGATCCACGCCGAGTGCGACGCCGGCGCAGGGCGGCATTCCGCGCCGCATCGCTCGGACCAAACCGGTCTCGACGTTCAACGCGTTTCGGCCTGACTCGATGCGTTTCGTGTTATTGTCCTCGCCGCGACGCACGAGCTCCTCCGCGTCGAGCAGTTCTTCGTACCCGTTGGCGAGTTCGACACCGCGGTAATAAAGCTCGAAACGGGCCGCGAAGCGAGGATCGTCGGGCAACACGCGGGCGAGCGCCGCTTGGGTGGCGGGATAGTCGCGCAGCACCACCGGCGAATCCGTCCCCAGCCGCGGCTGAATGAGTTCGCTCATCAGCACGTCGAGCATCGCGTCCCGATCGTCCCGAATTGACGCCGCCAATTCACCATCAATCTTGGTCACCTGACGTTCCAAATCCAGCAGCGGAATTTGCAGCGGATGAAAACCGGCGTATTTCAAGAACGCGTCCGCATAGGTGATTACACCGCAATGACTTTGACCCAACATCGCACACGCGAGCTGGCGAACGAGTTCGATCTCGTCGTCAATCTTGCTGTTCAAATGATACCACTCGAGCATGATGAACTCGAGATTATGAATCGGACCTATTTCGCCAGCACGGAAGACGGGACCGATACTGTAGATGGATGGCGCGCCGTCAACGAGCATTCGTTTCATCGCCGATTCCGCGGATGATTGCAAAAAGAATTGCTCACGCCCCCGGTCGATGGGCAAACTCATCGCTCGGGCGGGGATCGTAATCGAGTCGATATAGGCATCCACCACACAGTCCGCGGATAAACAAGGCGGCTGGGTCTCGTAGAATCCTCGCGCGTCAAAAAACGCTCGCAACTCTTTCAACAGATCCGCTCGCGCAACGATCATTTCATGCAGCATTTCGGTAGCTCAATCTTTCAAGACTTCCACGCCCATCCGCTCACGGGCGGGACGAAAACAATTTTTAGGTTTCTGGAAACGGGCCCCGCACCCTCCCTCTACCCAGCGAAGAGTTGGGAGAAGGGACAAGAATAGGCAACCCTGAATCTCCTTGCACGGAAGGCTTGGGGAGAGGGGGGCAACGGATCGCTACCCCATGACAGCGATCGTGTCGGCGCGGCACAATGCGTCGCCAGCGCGACCGTTACCAGGTCGCGATTGCCCATTTCGATGGGAGTTCGATCCTTTAGCCTTCGTCCCCATTTTGTCATGACCGCCGAAAAACACCAGCGATTGAACGTTCTCGAGTCTGCGCAAAGCGTCGTCGTCAAAGTCGGCACGCGGGTGCTCACGACGCCGGACGGAAAACTCGATTTGCATCGCATCCATTGTCTTTCCGCCCAGCTTTGCCGGATCGCGAATACCGGGCGTCAAACGATCATGGTCTCCAGCGGCGCCGTCGGCGCGGGCGTTGGCAAGCTCGGTTTGAAGGAGCGGCCGAGCGACTTGGCGGAACTGCAAGCCGTCGCGGCGGTCGGCCAAGCCGATTTGATCCAAGCGTATGAAACGGCGCTCGCAGCTCACGGTCGTCACGCGGCCCAGGTGCTGCTTACCGCCGCGGATCTGCGCCGTCGCAGCGGTTACCTGCACGTCCGCAATGCGCTCAACCAAATTCACGCCTTCGGAGCGATCGCGGTGGTCAACGAGAATGACTCGGTTGCCGTCGCGGAGCTGCAGACCACGTTTGGCGATAACGATCGACTTGCGGCGCAAGTCGCGGGACTGGCTCTGGATTCGTTGCTGATCATCCTTTCGGACGTCGATGGTTTGTATGACGGATCACCGCGGGACCCCAAGAGTCGACGGATTGGCACTGTCGAGATGCTCGACGAGTCAGTGTTTTCGCTCGCTGACGACATCTCGGGCAACACGAGCAAGGGTGGCATGGCGAGCAAGTTACAAGCTGCGCGCGTCGCGTTATCACATGGACACCCGACGATCATCGGTCCGGGACGTGACGATGCGGTACTCGACAAGATTTTTGCTGGCGAGGACATCGGCACGCTGTTCATTCCCCCGGAAAGAACGATTCGCGGACGTCGTCGCTGGATCGGCAGCGCCGCGCACGTGGCCGGTCGCTTGGTGCTCGATGCCGGGGCATCGAGGGCGGTGCGAGAGAAAGGACGCAGCCTGCTCGCGATCGGCATTACCGCCGTTGAAGGTTCATTCTCGAGCGGCAGCGTGGTGTCGCTCGTCGATCCCGACGGACTCGAAGTCGCACGCGGCTTGTGCAACTACCCGAGCTCTAAAGTCGCGTTAATCATCGGCACATCCAACGACAAGATCGCTGAGGTCCTCGGTCATCGACCGTACAAAAACGTCGTGCACCGCGATAATTTAGTGTTGATGGTTTGAGATTAAGCGTGCGACCTGGTTGGCAATCGCGAGTTCTTCATTGGTCGCGACGACGAGCGTGCGAACGGTGGCGCCGGGCGCCGACAATTCTCGGACAGTGGCTCGATCCGCTGAATGGTTCAACTCCGCATCGATGCGAATGCCCAAATGCGCGAGGGGTGTGGTGACGAGCTCACGAATCTCAGCGGAATGTTCACCGACGCCGGCCGTGAATACGATTGCATCCAAGCCACCGAGTATCGCCATGTAGCCACCGATGTACTTGAGGATGCGATGCACGTAGACATCAATCGCGAGTGTCGCCGATGGATCACCACATCGTCGTCGCTCGAGCACGCGGCGCATGTCGGGTTCACCGCACATACCGAGCAAGCCGCTCTGTTTGTTGAGCAATCGATCGACGTCCGCGGCTGACATGCCGACGTTGCGAATTAAGTGAAGTGGGACGGAGGCGTCGATGTCGCCGCAGCGAGTCGCCATCACCAGACCCTCGAGCGGCGTCATGCCCATCGAGGTCTCCAGGGCGATGCCGCCGATCGACGCCGTGATGCTCGCACCCCCGCCAAGGTGCAAGGAAATCAATCTTCGACTCGACCGATCGCCCGCTAAATGATGGAGCGCCTCGTCGGTCACGAACCGGTGCGATGTGCCGTGAGCACCGTAGCGACGTACGCCATGATCGATGTGGATCGATTCTGGGACGGCGTAGCGATAGGACTTTGGCGGTAGCGACGAAAAGTAGGCGGTGTCGAACACCATCACTTGCGGGACGCGGACCGCTTGTTCGCTGATGCGGTCAATCACGGCGCGAGCGGGCGGATTGTGCAGCGGGGCCAAGTCATCGAGCGCCGCGAGTTCACGCCGCGATTGATCCGTCACCAACGTGGGCGACGTGAATCGAGTTCCACCCTGGACAACCCGGTGTCCAATCGCATCGAACGTCAAGGCGCCGTGAATGGCGAGCGCGAGATTGGCGGCGACGAGATGATCCACGGCATCACCCCCGACTTGGCCGATGCGATCGACGAGACCCTGGGTCAACTTGTCGCCGCTGCGCGTGTCGATGAGGGCGTACTTGAGCGTCGTGCTGCCGACGTTGAATACCAGCACGTTCATAGCAGCGGCTCCTGGCTCGCTTGAGCTTGCACGGCGGTGATCGCGACCGTGTTGACGATATCCGCGACGGTGCAGCCACGGGAAAGGTCGTTCACGGGTCGCCGCAAGCCTTGCAGCACGGGTCCGATCGCGACTGCATTGGCGCTTCGCTGGACCGCCTTGTAAGTGTTGTTACCCGTATTCAAATCGGGGAACACGAACACGGTCGCACGACCCGCCACTTGGCTGTGCGGTAGTTTCGTCGCGGCGACTGACGGATCAATCGCGGCGTCGTACTGCACCGGTCCTTCGATGGCAAGATCCGGTCGTTTGACGCGCAACAATGCGGTGGCTTTGCGGACGCGCTCGACGTCTTCACCCGTGCCACTTTCGCCGGTGCTGTAGGACAGCATCGCGACGCGCGGGGTAATCCCGAACTGCGCCGCCGTGTCGGCACTGCTGCTCGCAATCTCGACGAGTTCTTCCGCCGTCGGATTCGGAATCACCGCACAGTCGCCATAGACAAGCACGCCTGTTTTGAGGCACATCAGGAACACGCTGCTCACGACCTTGACCCCATCGCGAGTTTTGATGAACTCGAATGCGGGCCGAATCGTGTTGGCGGTCGTGTGGACGGCGCCGCTGACCATGCCGCCCGCCAACCCGCGGCGAACCATCATCGTGCCAAAGTAACTGACGTCGAGCATCCGATCGCGGGCGATGTCGATCGTCACTCCCTTGTGTTTTCGCAGCTGAAAATACTCCTGGGCAAACTCCTCTCGCAGCGGCGACTGCAACGGGTTGATGATTTCCAAGCCCGTTTCCGGTAGCGTCACGCCCGCTTGTGAGGCACAGGCTCGGATCATCACGGGATCTCCGAGCAACACGATATCCACGACATCGCGACGACGGAGGATGTCGACGGCTTGCAGCACCCGTGGCTCATTGCCTTCGGGAAGTACGATCCGTACCCGTTGTTGCCGAGCACTTTGGATGAGCGAGTATTCGAAGAGCAGCGGTGTGATGTGATGCACATCGGGCGCTTTCAGTCGTGCCGCAAGCTCATCGGCGTCGATGTGCCGCTCGAACAACCCGATCGCCGAATCGATCTTTCGCGGCGAATGTTCACCAATCTCGGCTCGCACCAGCGAAGCTTTCTTGGCGGCGGTGAAGGTGTCATCGCCGCAGGTCAGGATCGGCATTCCACCCGGATGTTGTACCAAGCGGCGAACTGAATCCGGCGGTAGAAGACCACCGGTGAGCACGACGCCCGAGGGCGAGGGAGCCTCAGCATGCAAGCACGCGAGGGCACATCCGGCCAGGATATCGCTGCGGTCCCCCGGCGTGATCACGAGGCTGCCGGGGACGAGCCGATCCAAGAAGTCAGGCAACTGCATCGCGGCGACTTTGAGTCGCGTCACTTCACGATCCAGCGAAGCATCGTCGCCACCGTAGACGGATGCGCCGAGTCCCGCTTGGATCTCACGCAGCGTCGGTTGCCGAAGCAGTGCTTCCTCGGGAAGAAAGTAGATCGGCGAGGAGACATCGAGGCGCGCGGTTCGGCAGGCATCACGGAGCTCGTCGTGCAGCGCGTCGGGTACCTGGTTCACCACGGTCGCCAGTACGTTGCCGCCGTGATCGTCGAGACTGTCGTTGCCGATCCGAATCGACTGGACGCAATCTTCGATCGATTTATTCATCGCCGAGTACACCGGCATGATCGCGCAACCGAGGTTGGTGGCGATGTCGGTATTCAGCTCGAACTCGATTTCGGTCGCCAAACCTTGAAAACTGGTGCCTTCGACGACGGCAAAATCGGCGTTCTGCTCGAGCGACTTGAATCGCTGTTGGATCTGTTTGAGCAGCTCGTCGTAGCGATCGCTGGCGAGTAATTGACGGGCTTGTTGACGCGAAATCCCCGCCATCTCGTCCGGCGACTGAGGCAACTCATAACGTGATCGCATCAGCCGAATGCTTTGGTCATCAGCCGGTTTACCGCGAACGATGGGACGGAAAAACACGACGCGGTCGAAACGGCGGACGGCCAGTTCCATCACGCCGAGCGCGACCATTCGCTTGCCCGTCGCGTTCTCGTTCGTGGCGATATACAAACTGTTGGGCATCGGACGCGTTCTCCTCAGCGGATGTTGTGGACAGACGTGATGATACGATGCCGCAGCGATTTACCAAACCAGCACTTCGGTTCCGCCGATTGATGTTAAGATGCTCGCCAGTCCCACCGGCAGGGGACAAAAAATCGCTGCACTTGCGCCTCGACCCAGGCTTGATCGTGCCCGGTCGGTAGACTGCGAATCCAGCGATTTTGCAGAATCAGGGTTAGCGAATTCAACTTGGAAGCAGTGGGAGGATGACAATGAGTAATGAACTAGACGGTAACGTGGCAGCCAAGGGTGAAGCGACAGGGACGGCCGTGCCCGGCAAGCGATCGGGGAAATCGCATTCGATTTTGCTCATCCCCTTCCCAAAGTTCATTTTCATGTACCCGACGCTGATCGTTTCGATCATCGCCACCATCGCCCTGTATTTCGGTGGCTATCACTCGGTCGACCCCGAGACTCATCGATTGCCCGTCGTGATGACCGGTTTGTTTCTGGTCGTGATGATGGTGAACATGTTTGTCATCATTTTTGACTTTCCGCGTGCGACTTCGCTAACGCTCGTCTTCGTGCTGACCACGATCGGGTTGGGGGTGTGGATGTTGACGATGTTCCAGCCCGATATGCTGCCTTCGTTCCAGCGTTTACTGGCGGGGATTCGTCCGGCGGCGAACACGACCTTCTTTGCCTGCATCTCGCTGGCGATGATCCTGATGTACATCGCGGTATTCCTCAGCGTCCGACTCGACTACTGGGAAATTAGCAATAATGAACTACTGCATCATCATGGGTTCCTCAGCGATTTAAAACGCTATCCGGCACCGAACCTACGCGTCGACAAGGAGATCAACGACGTCTTTGAGTACATGCTGTTGGGTGCGGGACGTTTGATCTTGCATCCGAGCACCGAAAAGCGAGCCATCGTGCTCGACAATATTCTGTTCGTCGGTCGCAAGGAACAAGAGCTGACGCGAGTCCTCGGTTCGATCAAGGTTCAAATCGGCAGCGATTCGTCGATCGATAACTAAGATCCGTCATGCACGCGAACCCCGATATCCCCGCGATACCCGATGCGATCATCGAACTCCATGAGGTCACGAAGCGCTACGGAAGCGTGAGTGCGCTGGAGGATGTTTCGCTCAGCATTCGACCGGGCGTGACGGGGTTACTCGGTCCCAACGGCAGCGGCAAGAGCACACTGATCAAGGCGATTTTGGGACTCCTCAAAACCCAGGCCGGGCGAGGGCGGGTGCTTGACCATGTTTGGCCGCGTGATGTGCAAGCCATTCGCGACCATGTCGGCTATTTGCCCGAGGATGACTGCTACGTCGCGGGGCTCACCGGCATCGAGTCGGTGACGCTGATGGCACGATTGTCAGGGCTCTCCGGTGGCGAAGGGTTGAGACGTTCGCACGAGATGCTCGATTATTGCGGTTTCGGCGAAGAGCGGTACCGCGAGGTCGAATCCTATTCGACGGGAATGCGCCAGAAGCTCAAGTTCACTCAAACGCTCGTTCACGATCCACCGCTGTTGATTCTTGACGAACCGACAACGGGCTTGGATCCCGACCAACGCGTCGCGATGCTCAATCGAATTCGCAACCTCGCCATCAAGCACGGCAAGTCGATCATCCTTTCGACGCATATTTTGCATGACGTGCGCAGCGTGTGTGACCAAGTGGTGATCCTGGTGGGCGGTACGGTGCGGGTGGTCGATTCACTCGAAAATTTGAGCCGACCGATCGAGCCGACGGTGCGAGTCGCAATCCACGGCGACGCGACATCGTTTACCGAGCACGTCGCCGCAGCCGGCTTCCATGTTCGCAGCGACGATGAATTCGGAGGGCTGCTCATCGCTGGCATCGAGACGGACCAATACGGACGACTCTGGCGGATCGCATCAGATTCACAGACGTCGATTCGATCGCTCGAGCCCACGGTAAATTCACTGGACAAGATTTTCATGGACGTCGCGTCAGGAAAGTGGCGGGCCACTTCATGATGCTAGCGCGAGCGTTCCATGCCGATCCATGACCTCGGATTTCGCGCGTGGACGGGTGACCGATCTTGGCGCGTGGTGCGGCCGTGGGTGGTCGCACGTAGTGGTATTTCGCTGGTGTGGCGACGTCGCTGGTTGCGGATCATGCTGTTGCTGGCGTGGTTGCCGATCGTCGTACCCGCGATGGGCTTGTTCGCGTTTGAGTACTCGTCAACGGAGCCGGAATTGCAACAGTTTGTCGTCCAGATCTTGCGAGGACCGTTGCAGCAACAGGAACTGGCGAGGCAAATCGTGAGTGATCCCGAGGGGGCCCGGCACCAAGTTTGGTCGACGTTGATCCTGGCGTTCTTTCGCTATCCGCAATTGCTGTCGATGGTCGTGCTCATCGGACTCGTCGCCCCGATGTTGGTGTCCTATGATTTACGGACCAAGGCGTACCTGATGTACTTCTCGCGGCCGCTTTCACCGACGCAGTACGTGCTGGGCAAGTCAGCGGTGATTTGGTTCTTGCTGCTGATGATCGTGACGGTTCCGGCACTGGTTCTTTACGTCATAGGTGTGCTGCTGTCGCCCGAGTTTTCGGTCGTCCAGGAGACGTGGGATATTCCGCTGCGGATCTTGGCAGCATCCGCGGTGCTGATGGTGCCGACGACGGCGCTAGCGATGGGTTACTCGTCGCTGACTTCGGAAAGCCGCTATGCGACGTTCGCATGGTTCGCGACCTGGGCGATGGGATTCGTCGCTTACCAAGTGCTGACGTTCTCCGGCGTCGCGATGAACGGCGGTCGACCGCGGCGGCGTGGTCCCGTGGACTGGGAAGCACTCGGTGTCGACTTGGATCGTTGGCGGTTGCTATCGCCGTATCACACGCTCGGCAAAGTCGAGGCCTGGGTGTTTGACTTGGACACGACCCCCGCGAGCGTCGTACCGGCATTCTTTGTCCTGGGTTCGATCACGGTCATCGGTTTTTGGCTCGTGCGACGCCGCATCATCGCGAGGCTCAGTGTTTAATGAGCGCCATGATCGAACTCAACCATGTCACCAAAATGTACGGAAATGTCGTCGGCGTCAACGACCTCGTGATCGAGTTGCCCGAGGGCGCGTACGGCTTGATCGGCCCCAATGGGGCCGGCAAAACGACACTGATTAATTTGCTCATCGGGCACCTTCGCCCGACGATTGGCAACGTCCGAATTCTCGGCAGCACACCCTCAAGTGACCGCCGGATACTGAGACAAATCGGACTTTGCCCGGCCACCGATGTGCTTTATCCGAATGTCTCGGCACTGGAGTGGGTGCAGTACCAGGTTCGCTTGCACGGGATCGCGCGTCACGAGTGCCAGCGACTGGCCGAACAGGCGCTGGAGACCGTGGGGATGTCCGCAACGATGCATCGACCAATGGGGACTTACTCGCTCGGGATGCGGCAGCGCACCAAGATCGCCCAGGCGATCGCCCACGAGCCGCAGTTATTGATTCTTGACGAACCTTACAATGGACTCGATCCGGTCGGCCGGAGCGATATGACCCGGATGCTAAAAAACTGGACCGCGGCCGGACGCGGGCTGTTATTTGCCAGTCATGTGCTGCAGGAAATTGAGTCGATCACGTCATCGTTTTTGTTGATTTTCGGAGGCCGCTTGCTGGCCTCGGGGACGGCGAAGGAGATCGAGTCGATGTTGGCCAAGACGCCACAGGAGATTCGTATCGTCGGTCGTGATGCGGCGAGATTGATTCATCGATTCGCCGATGTCGATTGGGTCGATTCGCTGCAATTGACCGAGAACCGAAAGGAGCTTCGAGTTTCGCTGCGTGATCCAACCATGCTCTCGACCCAGATCGCTCACTGGATCGCGAGTGACTCGTTGTCGATCGAACGCGTCAGCGCCGCAGACGGAAATTTGGCCGCCATTTTCGAGTCGTTGCTTCGCCACCATCGAGGTGAATCATGATCGATTGGCTGACCATGCCATTTGACGTGATGCGATTCGAACTGCGTCGTTCGTTGACGCCTGCGCGGATCGCGATGTGGCTCATTCTGGTAGCGTTCCCGGTGGCGCTCATCGCGAGATTGCATGCGCTCATGCCCGAAAGTGGAATGCCACCCGAGATGCAAATCATGCCTCTCGGCGCGACGCTGTACTTACTCGTTCCGGAAGTAACGTGCTTGCTCGGGCTGCTGCTGTGGGCCACGCCCGCGATTAGCACCGAGATCGAGGGCCAAACGTGGGTCTACTTGGCGCTGCGTCAATCGGGACGACGTGTGGTGCTATTGGGTAAGTACCTGACCGCCGTCGTCTGGACACTTTCAGCAGCCTGGGTCGCGATCGCACTGAGTCTACTCATCATCGGCGTTGAGTGGCGAATGTGGTGGGTGATGGGGGCTCTGGCGATGTTGTCCTGCGTCGCTCACGGGGCGCTTTACGTGCTGATCGGTGTGATTTTTTTTCGGCGGACGATGGCGACTGCGGTGCTCTACACGTTGACCGTCGAGTACGGCGTCTCGTTCGTGCCCGCGCTCATCAACAAGTTCACCATCAATTATCGCTTGCGCGGGCTACTCGCCCAGTGGATGAATTGGGAGGAGATGCGGAGCAGTGCCGAAAATGTTTTTGGTACTGAGCCAGCTGGGACGCACTTACTTGCCCTCGCCGCCATCACAATCACCATGCTTGGCATTTCGCTTTACCGGGTCAATCGGGCGGAGTACCCGACCCAGCAGGAAGGTTGACCCCCGCAGATCGCTCTTCGCCGCCCAGTCGTGCCGCCTTGCGGACCAGTTCAACAAATTCGCCGCGTAAGCCGAAGCGATCTGTGTTTTTGGCACCGCTGGCGATTTGCTCAACATCGGCTAACGTCCACGAGCCCGCATACTCACTGCGTCGCAGCTTCATACCGAAACCGGCGACGGCGGCGGCGAAGCGTACATCATCGTCCGCTTTTTCGAACTCTTTGCCCTCATTCTTGACCGGGAACTCGACGAGTGTGCTGGTGTCCGAATCGGGGGCCTTGTAACGCAGTTTCACCGTCAGCATCTCGTCATGAGTGGCCGCCTCCGTGGGCTTGAGTGTTCGCTGGTATTTGAGTTCGTCGACTTCGGGTGCAATCGCGTCCACATCAATACCGGCGGGGACGATCTCGTACAGCGCCGTGAAGGCGTGTCCCGCACCGATCTCGCCGGCGTCCTTCTTGTCGTCGTTGAAATCTTCCTTGGCGAGCAGCCGATTTTCGTAGCCGATCAAGCGGTACGCGGCGACTTGCGATGGATTGAATTCGACTTGAAACTTCACATCCTTAGCGATCGTTACCAAGGTCGCACTGGTTTGCTCGACCAGCACCTTTTTCGCTTCGTTGGCGGTATCAATGAAGGCGTAATTGCCGTTGCCCTTGCCGGAAACTTGTTCGAGCATCGAGTCGTTATAATTGCCCATGCCGAAACCGAGAACCGTCAAGAACACACCTCCCTTGGCTTCGTTCTCGACCATCCGGACGAGTGAATCCGTACCGGTGTTGCCGACATTAAAATCACCATCCGTACACAGGATGACGCGATTGACACCTTCCGTGATGAAGTGATCACGAGCGGTGGCATAAGCGAGCGAGATGCCCGCACCGCCGTTGGTGCTGCCACCGGCGGCGAGTTGGGTGAGAGCCCGGCGAATCTTCTTGCCCTGGGAAGCGGGTGTCGAATCGAGCACCAAACCGGCTGAGCCAGCGTAGACGACGACCGCGACCCGATCTTTTTCGCCAAGTTGCTTGAGCAACATCTGCAGACCGGATTGAACGAGTGGCAACTTGTTCGGCGCGTCCATCGAGCCACTCGTATCGAGCAAGAACACGAGGTTGCAAGCGGGGCGCTCGTCGCGGTTCATCACTTTGCCCTTCACCGCGATCCGCGCCAAACGATGCGCATCGTTCCACGGGCACGTGACGATTTCGGCGCGAGCGGCGAACGGGTGGTCGCTATCGGCGGCGGGCGGTGCGTAATCGTACTCGAAATAGTTCACGAGTTCTTCGATGCGAACCGCATCGGGGCGAGGCCATTGATTGGCACGCACGAGAAAGTCGCGCACCTTGCTGTAGCTGGCCGTATCGACGTCGACACTGAACGTACTGAGCGGATGTTCGCTGACACGCTGGAACGCATTCTCCGTGATCGGCTCGAACTTATCCCCACCGACGCCGGGACCACGCCCCGTGTCGACAGGTTCTCCGTAGGGTGACTCGCTGAGCAGCGGTGGCACCGGTTGTTCGCCAAGTTTCGACTCACTTCGTCCAAGAATACGCCTCCCCGATTCGGGAACAAAATCAAGTGCAACGGCGGGTACTTCACCGGGTGCGTTCGCGACTGACGCATCCTCGTAAGCGAATTTCTGATCGCCGATGCCCATCATGCCCATCCCTTCATCGCTGCGCTGGTACATGTCCATTCCCCCACCCATACCATTCATGACGCTCCTACCACCCATATCTTCGACGCTACGCAGCAATCTGCTCGGCTCGCCAAACGGTTTGTCCTCGCTCGCTGTTGTTGCCGTGCTCGGCATCGCTGTCTGAAGTTCGATCGACACTGGTTGGGGGCCGGATGCTGGTGCGGCCAGCGGTGCCGCGGCGTCGACTGGCGTTTGGTAACGCAATGATTCTGTGGCGACATCTTTAGCTTTGCGGACTCGAAGCTCGCGAGTCGACTCAACTTCGACTTCCATGGCGAGATGACCGGTGTTACGACTTGAAGCCTCTCGCGCCGCGTGTGTCGCTGGATAAATCAATCCGACAATCACGCCCAGCAGCGACACTGCGCAGGCGAGCGACACCCAGTGCTTGGCGAACCAATTGGATTCTCTCAGCTCGGACTTTGACGGCTCAGCCAGAATCGTCTCGCGGCGGTTGGCATCGAGTGTCGGTACGGTTTCGTGTGAGTAATGCGTTTCCAGTTGAGTCATGAGAGAGCGTGTCTCTTGGACGGCGGCCGCGAGCTCGGGACGGCTCGCCAACTCGCGCTCGAAGTCGGCCAGGACGTCGCCGGATAATTCACCGAGTGCGTGAGCGGTGATGCGGGGATCGTCCCAAAAATTTTGATTTTGCGTGGACATAGAACTTGAACCTGAGTGTGCGGCGAAAGGTGCGGTGGGTGAGTGCGACTAGGCGGTCGCGATGCGCTCGCGAAGATTGCGAACGGCCTCGTGCAGATGGAACCCGACGTTGCTCACGGACAAGCCCGTAACGTCGGCGATCTCGCGGTAGCTGAGTCCCGCACCGAGCCGCAGCCGCAACACTTCCTGTTGTCGCGGTGAGAGTCGGGTCAAGCACTCGCCCAGTTGCGATTGGTCTTCGGCATCGCACAGCAATTGCGAGGGCTCGGGGGACGGATCCGGCAAATCCAGCTGCGACGCGTCCATTGGCACCGGATGGGATGTTCGTTGCATATCGATGACTCGGCTTCGGCAAACGGAGAATAGCCAAGCAGCGAGCCGCGGTTCAATCTTGCCGCGATCAGCCCTGCAAAGCCTCAAAAAGGTTTCCTGGACCGCATCTTGAGCCGCCGACCAATCGCCGCCGAGCATGCGACAAGCGTACGCCAACAGGGGTCGCTCGAAGCGATCCACCGCCCAATCGGGCCAAGGTGGGCTGGGCACGTCCGTCATAAAACTTCAGCGAGAATGGAGGGCGAAAAGATACGGCACCGCTGAGTTAACGACGCCGAAGGCCCTATCTTAGGCTGAAAAAGAAAAAACTTAGAACCGCGCTCAAGCATTTTGAAGTTGACCCGGGGTGCGCTACGCGACCCCGGGCCATGTTGCGAAACCGCTTTGCGGTATCGGATCTCCGTGAGCGCTCGTGCTACAACGCTTCGCTACCTTCCATGATCGTGACCTCGGCGCCATCCAGGAAACTGACGAGCGTGCGGGCGCGGTAGGGTTGTTGCAACTTGCGAACCGCTTTGCTTTCGATTTGACGAACTCGCTCACGAGTGACTTGGAATATCTTTCCGACTTCCTCGAGCGTGTACGTGTAACCGTCGGCGAGGCCATAGCGAAGCCGCAGAATCTCTCGCTCTCGATAGTTGAGCGTTTCCATCGCGCGATCGATCTGCGTTTTGAGCGCTTCGCGATTCGTTTCCAACAACGGATCCTCGTTGCGGTGGTCTTGCAAAAATTCTCCAAACACACTGTCCTCGTGATCGCCAATCGGTTGATCGAGCGACAGAGGTGAGCGACTCATTTTCAGGATCACGCGGGTGTCCTCGAGCGACAATCCACTGAGCTGGGCGACTTCCTCGGGCGACGGTTCGCGGCCGTTTTTCTGGACCAGATCACGCGTGATCTGGCGAATTTTGTTCATCGTGTCGATCATGTGAACGGGCACGCGGATCGTGCGGCTTTGGTCGGCGATGGCGCGGGTGATCGCTTGGCGAATCCACCACGTCGCGTAGGTGCTGAACTTGTAGCCGCGGGCGTGCTCGAACTTGTCGACGGCGCGCATCAGTCCCGTGTTGCCCTCTTGGATCAAGTCCAGGAAAGACAAGCCACGATTGCGATACTTCTTGGCGATCGAAACGACGAGGCGCAAGTTTCCAGCGGAGAGAATTCGCTTGGCGGCGTCGTAATCGTCACGGTAGATACCACAACGATGCACGCGGCGATCGAGCGTCTTGGGCGTCTCGAACGTGAGCCGCATCAGGTAACGAAGTTCGCTCTTGAGTTCAGCGATCGAAGGCAGTCCGGGCGATTCGAGTTTTTTCTTATCAGCCAGCAGCGTACGGATCTCTTGCATCCGCGACGAGGCGCGGCGAAGTTTATCGAACAACGGTTGCAGTTTGCCGGTACGAAGATTCATCTCTTCGATCAAGCGAACGGCTTTGTTGCGACGGACGACAAGATTGCGCCACGCGGCGCGGCGTTGTCGCATCGGGACTTGTTTGTTGATGGCCGTCATGTAATCGGCACGATTCTGGCTGAGCAGGTGCTGGAGCGTGCGCACGTTCGGCACGATCCGTTTCATGATCGCCTTCTTTTCCGCCGCGTTGGTGACGCTGACTTCGATCGTGCGGTCCAATCGCAATTGTTTATCGCGAACTTGTTGCAGCAACTTCAGGGCGCCCTGGAGCATGAAGTCCGTGGCGAGCATCCAGTGGCGATAGCGATCGCGCGTCCGCTCGATTTGCTTAGCCGCGGAAACTTCTTGTTCGCGGGTCAGCAGTGGGATTTGGCCCATTTGCATCAGGTACATGCGGACCGGATCTTCGGTCGGGTCCGCCGAACTATCGTCGCGGCGAGGGGCGTCATCGTCGTCCTCGTCGCTCAATTCCGATTCGTCATCGATCGCATCGGCGAATTCTTCGCCCATGACGCGAGTACGACGATTGACGGCGTCCTCGGCATCGAAAGCGTCATCTTGGAGACTGCGGCTACTGAATTTCTTTCCCATCAAGCTTTCCTCTTCACCCGTGTCTAGCGTGTCGGTCAGGTGAGGGAGGTACCAAGCAGAGGTAGTGCCGGAAGTGGCTCCGGGGAATGCGTAAATCATGGCAAACCGTTGTGAGAAAAGAGGTTGCGTGAAAAGTGAGCGACGAAAACTTGATTTTGAGCCCGCTCCCACGATGCCTGGAGACAACATGCGTGTTGACTTTCGGCAACGTCAGACGGGTTCGCTGCTTCGCAAAATCACCGCGGTCTCGGTCACCAGGGCGAATCGGAAGCCGTCGATTAGTGTTGACGAGCAAAGTTAGGTTACGTTTCCCGCTCTACACGTAGCGATGCCAGGTATTTACACTAAGGTTTCGCTGGCGGTGGGTAGCCGACACGTATCGGGCCGAATCCTTAGACGTTTCCGCCACAGCGAAAGTTTCTGGAAAACATGGAAGCCACGTCACAACCTAAACCCGCCTGGGAGACCCTGCTGTCACTGGCTGGCGCTCGCATCCGCGATGCGGACCGCGTTCGCGGCGATCTCTTGGGCATCTGGCAATCCGGTGCCCCGAGCGATCTGCTCAAGACGCTCGCCGAGCGGCTCGTTACCGAGCTCCCCCAACTCAGGGATGCCGACGGGGTGATCGCGAACCTGAATCGGTTCGTGTCGGCCAGCCGCAGTCCCACGTCACTGCTGGCATTGTTCGAGCGCGATCCCGGCTCGCTACCCTCGCTGCTGCAAGTCTTTGCGACGAGCCAGCCGCTCTCGGATTTGCTAATCGAAGATCCGGCGAGTTTCGACTTGCTGCGCGCCAGCGACGGCCAGCCCGCCGCGAGGCGCTTTCTTGTCGATGAATTGGCTGCGGAGCTCAAGCATTACGACCAACTTCCTCGCGCGGCCAGCGTGATTCGCAAGTTCACTCAGCGCGAAGTATTGCGGATCGCCTACGGTGAATTCGTTCGTGATATCTCGCCCGATAAGGTCGGTCGCCAGCTCGCTTATCTCGCCGACGCCGCCCTCGATTGTTCCCTGCAGTTCGCGCTCTCGCACCTGAGTCGTCACCGTGAAACGCCGCTGCTTTCCGACGGTAGCGCGCCCACGGTGACCGTGATCGGTTTGTCGAGTCTCGGCGGCGAGGAACTCAGTTATCGGTCACCGCTCAAGTTGATGTTTCTTTACGATTCGATCGATCCCAAAAACACGTCGCACGTCGAGTACTACGAACAGCTCGTTCAAGATGTTTGCCAGCTTCTTAGCGGCGGTGACATCGGTGATCCGGCGTTTTCGGTGGATCTCGGCGAAAGTCCGCGGCGAGGCGACGGTCTGTCGATCTGCAGTGTCGATGATGCCGTGGGGTTCTTCGAGTCGGGTGGTCAAACGTGGCAGCGTCTCGGGTTCCTCAAGGCTCGCGTCGTGGCAGGCTCGACTCCGCTCGGTGAAACGCTGCTGCGTCGACTCCGCCCCTGGATCTTCGGTCGGTTTCTCAATCGAGGTGATCTTGCCGATATTCGCACACTGCGCCACAAACTCGAACGACGCGCCGAAGAGAACGATTCGAGCGGTGAAGATGTCGTTGCGGATCCCGGCGGTCGACATGATGTGGAGCTGACGATCCAGTTTCTGCAATTGCTCCATGGTGGCGATCTTCCCGAAGTGCGACTCACGAACACGACCGATGCGATGTTTGCTCTTGAACGCGCCGGTTGCATTACGAAACAGGAATCGATTCTGTTGTCCGGTAACTATGCGAGACTGTGTCGCTTGGAGCACCAGTTAGCCGTGATGGCGACGCCCGCGGGGGTGCATGGTTGGGTGACTCGCTTGCCCACCGATGCGGCGCGCCGCCGAGGAATCGCGTGGCGGTTGGGCATTCGCACCCAAGATGCGATGGACGGAGATGCCGACCGTTTCACCACTCAGCTGCGCGATACGTTTGAAGTCATCCGCAAGATCATCAACCACTTGATGATCGACGCGCCGAGTGATTCGGAGTCGGTACCCGATGAAACCGACTTGATGCTCGATCCCGAACCCGATCCTCGCCTCGTGGCTTCGGTGTTGTCGCGTCACGGTTTTTCCAGTCCCGAGCGGGCGATGC
>JBBSJZ010000007.1:0-27988 GCA_038256795.1 Pirellulales bacterium
AACACGGTGATCGACGCCCTTCAAATGGAGGTGAACCGGCAACGGATACCGGCGGTGAAGGTGGCCATTGATGCTGAGTTGGATGCGTTATTGCCGGGGGACTGGCGTGAGGTACCGTTTGTACTTGTCACGGGTCATCGCCGCGAGAACTTCGGCGGTGGCTTTCAAGCGATTTGTGGAGCGATCATGGAGCTAGCGGAAAGGTTTCCTGGGCACCGTTTCGTTTACCCGGTGCATTTGAATCCGCAGGTGCGTGAGCCGGTGATGAAGTCGTTGTCGCATTTATCGAATGTATTCTTACTGCCGCCACTGTCGTACCGCCCGTTCGTGGCACTCATGCAAGCATGCCACTTCGTGCTCACCGATTCCGGGGGGGTTCAAGAAGAAGCGCCGGGCATCGGTAAACCGGTGCTGGTGATGCGAGACACGACGGAGAGACCGGAGGGTGTTAAAGCTGGAACCGTGAAGCTCGTGGGCGCGAATCGTCAAAACATTGTCGACGGTGTTTCGCAATTGATTGAAGATCGCAAGGTCTTCGATTCGATGGCGACGGCAAACAATCCGTACGGGGATGGCCAGGCGTCACAGCGGATCGTCGATGCGATCGCGAACTGGTTCCAATCGTAGCTTCGCTTGCCGAGTGGCTTCACACGGAGTTCGCAGTAGAATTTAAACGGTCTCGAAATTGGCGTCTTGCGGGGCAGCGAGATTAATCTGCTATCTTCGTTGCTCAAGGACTGCTCGACTGCCTTCAACTCAGCTGCGGATTCGCTCGTCAATCGGTCATTAAGGCGAGCGGCAGCTTTTTCCCTACCCATCACCCTGTCCTCTCCTCCGGCGAAGCGTTCGGGGAGAGGGTACATCTGAGGCTGCCGCTCGCTTAAAATCCTATCCAGCAAACCTCCGTTGTCCCGATCACGAATCCCCATGAAGCCAGAGTTAAAAAGTTTGCTCCCCATCATTGACCGGGGACAACCGACGAGAATCGTTGAGCCATTTTCGTTACGGGTGGCGCGCGCGTCCGGCGAGCTACGACGGGAGCGTCTGACGACCTTGCAGATCAATCTCGGCAAACTGTGCAATCAAACATGCACCCATTGCCACGTCGAAGCGGGACCGACGAAGACTCGCGAAAACATGGACGCGCGGGTGGTTGAGCGATTGATCGAGTTGACGGGTCATTGCGAGACCCTGGACACGATCGATCTCACCGGGGGAGCCCCAGAGATGAACCCTCATTTTCGCAAACTCGTCACTGCGTTTCGCAACCAAGGCCATCGCGTGATCGATCGATCGAACTTAACGATTCTCACCGAACCTGGGCACGAGGATCTCGGCGGTTTTCTTGCGGAGCATCGCGTTGACGTGATCGCCTCGCTACCGTGCTACCTTGCCGACAATGTCGACGGACAGCGTGGCGATGGGGTCTTCGAACGGAGCATCACCGGGCTTCGCCAACTCAATTCACTCGGCTATGGCCGATACTTTTCCGATCTTCGCTTGGACCTCGTTTACAACCCCACCGGTCCTTCTCTTGCACCGGACCAACGACAGCTCGAAATCGACTACAAACGAGAATTGAGAGCACGGTTTGGGATCGAATTTCATCATCTGCTAGCGATGAATAACTTGCCCGTCAAACGCTACGCTACCCACCTCGCCAAACGCGGCCAACTCGATTCCTACATGCGGTTGCTGCATTCCAGTTTCAACGAATCGGCTGCCGCGGCCGTCATGTGTCGGTCACTGGTTTCAGTCTCCTGGGATGGCGAGATCTTTGACTGCGATTTCAATCAAATGTTGCGAATGCCGGTCGGTGGCTCCGCCCGCAAGTCGATCTGGGACATCGATTCGTTCGATTCGTTCGTGGGCGAGCGGATCGCGGTGGCTGACCATTGCTATGGCTGCACGGCGGGTAACGGAAGTGGCTGCAGCGGTGCAGTGATTTAAAGGTCTTTCCGACAACGGAGCCAAACTTCGCTACACTATGCGGCAGCTCAAAAAAAGCTTCCTGATTCGTAAACATGCGCTTCATCCGAACCCTCTCCCCACGAAGCGTGGGGAGAGGGTTACAGAGCAAAAGTTGTTCTTAATCTGTTCCTATCGTTAAATCACCCCTGCTCCCACTTCCTTCATTCCCCACTTCCTTCATCTCATCATGACCAAGATCAACGTCGACCAAGCCGTTCGTGAACGCTACTCCTCGGCTGCGAGTCAACGCGAACCCGCGTTGTGCTGTCCCGTCGACTACGACGCCCGATACCTCGAAGTGATTCCGGCCGAGGTCATCGAGCGAGATTATGGATGTGGGGATCCGTCGAAGTACGTTCGTGAGGGCGAAGTGGTACTGGATTTGGGGTCCGGCGGCGGCAAAATTTGCTTCATCGCGGCTCAAGTCGTCGGTCCGGCTGGCGAAGTCATCGGCGTTGATATGAACGACGAGATGCTCGCTCTGGCCCGCATGAGCCAACCGATGGTGGCCGAGAAAATCGGCTACGACAACGTGACGTTCGTCAAAGCCAAGATCCAAGACTTGGCGCTCGATCGTGATGAAATCGACCTGTACTTGAAATCGAACCCGATCAAGAGCGAAGCGGATTTACGACGGCTTGAAGCCACGATGAGTGAGCTGCGCGAGACATCGCCACTCATCCCGGATGACTCGATTGATGTCGTCGTCAGCAACTGTGTCCTTAATCTCGTTGACGCGGCTCAGAAAGAGGAGTTGTTTCGCGAGATATTTCGTGTGCTGCGCGTCGGTGGTCGAGCGGTGATCAGTGACATTGTGGCGGATGAGTCGGTGCCCGAATCGCTTCAAAACGATGCCGAGCTTTGGAGTGGCTGCATCTCGGGCGCGCTGGAGTTACAAGAGTTTCTGCTCGCGTTCGAGCAAGCGGGGTTTCATGGCGTCACCTTGGTGAGTTTGCAGGCGGAACCATGGCAGGTTGTTGAAGACATCGAGTTTCGCAGCGGCACCGTGATCGCCTACAAGGGTGAGGACTTGAATCCGGCGGGCGAAGATGATGAACCGGTCGGCTCCGTGGTCTATCGTGGCCCCTTCGCACGCATCCAAGACGAGCGTGGACACACCTTCGAACGAGGTGAGGGCACGTTTGTGACTCAGTTGACGCTCGAGACTCTGATGCGTGAACCGTTCGCGGAACACTTTGATTTCAGTGGTGCGCAACTCGACGGAGACTCCGACGGGGAATCACCCCAACCCGCAGCGTCAAAGTTCGCATTGCCAACGACCGGGTGCAACACGCCCGGGTGTTGTTAGGCAAGATTTGCCGATTGCTGGTTTCCCGAACGGGAAACACGATTCTTTCACATGCGAGCGTCGCTCATCCGAGTGACAATTGAGCAATTTTGGCGAGGCGGACGTGTCGATGAAAGGCTGTGTGGCGGCTTGCACGAGTCGCGCCACGCCTCCCACTCTCTACCTCCATCGCACAGCTCGGGAACGTCTATGCCATTCCTCGCCGGCAGCCTCGCCTTTGAACGATTCAGTGTCGACGGTTTTGATGAACAATCCTTTGGTGACGAGCACATCGAGTTGCTCGAGCAGAACGCCGCCGGGAACATCCAAACCGACTCCGAAGAAAATGTCCATGTCGGATTTCTCGGCGGTACGCACTTGTTCGATCAAGACTTCACGCTCGACAAGAACTTGATCAACGAAGCGGTTCACTGCAGCGTCCGTATCGACACGAACCAGATTCCCTCGGCGATCCGCAAGGCGTGGTTGCAGATGGAAATCGCCGCACTCGCCAAGGACAGTCCGACGGGTAACGTTTCCAAGGGACAACGCAAAGAGGCGAAGGAATCGGTCGAACAACGCTGCGAAGTCGAAGCGGCGACCGGCAAGTATCGACGCATGTCCCAGTTCCCTTTCTTGTGGGACCAACGCCAGAGTTTGCTTTACTTCGGAGGTTCGGCGGGTTCCGCGAGCGGTCACTGTGCCGATCTACTCGAGCGTGTTTTTAACATCGAGATGCGACGCATGAGCGCGGGTACGGTCGCTCAAGACTGGGCCATCGAGAACGATCGTGTCGCTGAAGTCGACGATCTGATGCCGATTAGTTTTGTGTCGAATCAAAGCTTCGGACAAGTTGCCTGGGCCAACGAGCATTCTCAGGCCCCCGACTTTCTCGGCAACGAATTCATGCTGTGGTTATGGTGGTATCTGGAGAACGAATCGGACACGATCAAGTTAGCCGACGATAGCGAGGTTACCGCGATGCTCACCAAGACATTGTCACTCGAATGTCCCTGTGGCGAGAACGGCAAAGAATCGATCTCGGCGGAGAGCCCCGTCAAGTTGACGGAAGCGATGCAAGCGATTCGATCCGGCAAATTGCCGAGAAAGACGGGCATGACGCTCGTACGCGACGGACAACAGTTCGATCTTGTACTGCAGGCTGAATCATTCGCGATCGGCGGGGCGAAAATCCACCTCGACGACGACGCGGACTTTGAAGTGGACGATCGCATCGAAGCCATCCGAACGCTGAGCGATACGGTCGACATGATGTTTCATGTCTATTGTGACCGCCGTACGAGTAAAGCTTGGACCCAGGATCAGGGCTTGATCACCCAGTGGCTCGAAGCGCCAGCGCAGCGGAGCAAGAAAGCCGCCTAATTCGCTGGCCCGATGATTGGTTTTGCAATCGCCGCGTAGAACACTGGCAACACCAGTAGGTTGACCAGTGTCGCGCCGGCTAGGCCGAATAAGATGACGAGTCCCATCGGATATTCGATCTCTTGGCCCGGAAGCTCGCCGCTGAGAATGAGCGGCACGAGAGCGAGCCCCGTCGTCAACGCGGTCATCAAAATCGGCGCCAATCGTTCTTCGGCTCCGCGGAGAATCAGTTCTCGAGCGTTCAAGCCCGGTTCTTCAATCGCGAGTTGCCGATAGTGACTGATGAGCATGATCGCGTTACGGGCCGCGATCCCCAAAACCGTCACGAAACCGACGAGCGAACCTAGCGAAAGAATCCCGCCGCCCGCGAATACGCCGAGCAATCCGCTGGCGAGTGCCAACGGCAATGCGAGCAGGATCAACAGCACCAAACGCCAGCTTTCAAAGTCGATATACAGAATGATGGTGATCGCGAGGATCGAGCCGATCGAAAGTAGCAGCAAGCGTTGACGAGAGGCTTTCGCTTCCGCGTATTCACCAAGAAATTCCGGGTGATAACCGGTTTTGAACGCGATACCGTCGAGCACTGCGGCCTCGATATCCTTGGCGACCGACGCCAAATCACGGCCCTCGACGTTGCAAGTCACGTCGAGTCGACGCGACGCGCCCTCACGCTGGATCACGTTCGGTGCGGGGACGATGGCGAGCGATGCGACACTCCCAAGCGGTACTTGAGCACCCGACGGCGTATCGATCATCAACTCGCCGAGTGTCGCTAAATCCGCGTGCAAGTTTTCTCGCCCGCGAACGAGGACGGGGAAGATCGCTTGATCACGATACATCTCGCCGACTTGCAACCCGTTGACGAGCGTCGAGACACTTTGCATCAACATCCCCGGCGTCAGTCCGAATTGTGAAGCGGCGTCGACTTTCAATTCGATGGCGATCTGTGGAACCAATACTTGCGGTTCAACCTTGAGCGTCGTGACGCCCGCGATGGGCTTGATGACCGACTCGATCTCAACGGCGGTGGCACGCAATTGATCCAAATCGGGACCGAATACCCGAACCACAATCGATGCGCTCGTGCCCGTGAGTACCTCCTTGATCCGCTCGGTCAAGTAGGTCAGCAAGTCGCGATACAGTCCGGGATATCCATCGACGATCTCTTGGACCTCGGCTACGGTCGCATCATAATCTTCGTTGTCATCGATGCTGATCCACAACTCGGTGAAATTCGGGCCGACGACTTCATCCGCTACGGTGGCCCGCCCGATGTGAGATCCGAAGTTTCGAACACCCTTGACCGCCAGCAATTCTTCGCTCGCTCGCAGCGTGATACGATCCATCGCATCGATGCCAATGCCAGGTTTCTCGACCCAGTGCATCAGGAAATCCGTCTCGCGAAATTTGGGCATGAGTTGCTCGCCCAATCGCGGAATCGTCGCCAGCAGGCATCCAAATAAGATTGCGGTGACCACAATTGTGCCCCACTTCATTCGCAACGTGAAACCGAGCATTGAGCGATAGATGCTCTTGAACATTCTCACGAGCGGCCCATCGGTGCTACGCCGCTGTGCCGATTTCGGTAGCAGCATCAGCGACATTGCGGGCGTCACGGTTAAGGCGACAGCAAGCGATGCGAGGATGGCAAGAATGTAGGCCGCAGCGAGTGGTCGGAAAAAAGCTCCGGCCAATCCGGTGAGAAAAAACACTGGCAGAAACGCGAGCACGACGATCACGGTGGCGTAGACGACGGCGCTGCGAACTTCCATCGACGCTTCCAGCACGACCGTCAAGTGATCGCGTGGTGATGCGAGTTTCGCGTTCAATCGCAATCGTCGCATGATATTCTCGACGTCGATGATTGCGTCATCAACGACTTCGCCGAGCGCGATCACGAGCCCTGCCAAGACCATCGTATTGACGGTTCCACCACGATAGTAGAGCACCATCACGGCCGCGAGTAGCGACAACGGAATCGCGGTGGCACTGATGATCGCGCATCGCCAATCGAACAAGAACAAGAGCAGCACGATGACGACCAACACGCAACCGATGAGCATCGAATGACCGAGATTCGCCAGGGCTCGCTCGATGAACGTGGCTGGCCGAAACACCGTCGTGTCGTACTCGACTTCGCCCATCGCCGGCTTCAACTCGACCAAGGCCCGCTCGACGTTCTTGGTCACGTCGAGCGTGTTCGCCCAGGGCTGCTTTTCCACAATCAATAGCAAACCGGGGCGGCTA
Organism: Pirellulales bacterium; assembly: GCA_038256795.1. Lineage (GTDB taxonomy): Bacteria > Planctomycetota > Planctomycetia > Pirellulales > Pirellulaceae > JBBSJZ01. The sequence goes on from JBBSJZ010000007.1 coordinate 6,893, forward strand.
TTGATGATCGCATCACCAATGGGTGGCGCGTAATCGTAGGCGACATCGGCCACATCCTTGATCCGCAGCGGTGCCGGGGCGGTGGGTGTTCGCCCGCTCGGCGACGAAACGTTGGGTGATAGCACGTTCAAGGCGGGCGCCGGTGTCATTGTGGAGTTGCGAAAGCTGATCACAATGTTGCCGAGCTGCTCGGGCGTGTAGACGGCGGGGACGTGTCGCAGCGCCAAGCGTTGGTTCGGCGTGTCGACAAAACCGCCCGCGCCGACGGCGGTGGCGTCGCGAACGGTTTGCAAAATCGTGTCGAGTGTCAAACCGTTGGCTCGTAGACGATCCGGATCGACGACCACCTGCAATTGGGGTTCTTTCTCGCCCCAGACTGCGACGTTGGCGACTCCCGCAATCGACATCAACCGAGGACGGATCGTCCATTTGGTCAGCACCGTCATCTGCATTTGCGATTGCGAGTCGGACCAAAGGCCGATCTTGAGACATCGACTCAGTGAAGAGAGCGGTGGCAGGATAACGGGCGGACGCGAGACCATTGGCAATTGACGAGCGACCAATGCCAGGCGTTCTTGAACGAGTTGACGCGCCACCAGCAAATCGGTGCCGGATTCAAAGATCATCCGCACGCTCGACAAACCCAGTACCGATTTGGAACGCACGGTTTGGACGAACGGTATCCCGTTGACCGCATTCTCGATCGGAACTGTGATCAAGCTCTCCACGTCTTCGGTCGATATCCCTGGCGCCTCAGTTTGAATCTCGACGAGTGGCGGTGCGAATTCGGGGAACACGTCCAGTGGCACCGAGTCGGAAGTGCGAACACCGACGATCACCAGCGCGATCGCGAGCACGATCACTAGCAATCGGAACTGGAGTGCCGCCTTGATCAGTGCGTTCACTTGCCGGCCCCGAACTCAGTTCCGAATAATTCCGCCGCGCCATCGACGACGACGAGACGACCCTCGGTCGGTCCAGATTCGAGCACCGCATCGTCGCCAGCCACGAATCGGATCGAGATTCGCGACCGTGTGTATTGTCGTTCGCCGGTTACGGAGTACACCCAAGTGCCTCCGTAAATGTCGTAAAGGACGCTTGCCGTGGGCACGATGAGTGATTTTTCCGTCACACTCGTGGCAAGCTCGACGCCAACCCGTTGACCCGGACGGAGCGCCAGTTGACGATTGTCGATTTCGTAGTACAGGTCGGCTGAGGACGTGATCGGGTCGGCCGTCGGCGGTGCGGCGACGGGTTTGGCAGGAACAGAACTCTGGTCGGTCGTGCCTCCCGATAGCGATACCAAGCGGGCAGTTTCGTTGGTTTGAATCTCGGCAAGCAGATCCACGAAGACCGGCACGCGGATCCAGAGTGTTTCCAAGTTCACAATCTCGAACAGCACCGCACCCGCGGCAATTGTTTGGCCTTCACTGACTTCGATGCGGTTGACGATTCCAGAAATCGGCGTCGTCATCGGCAACATCGACGCATTGCCGCTGGCGGGTTCCGCGTCGAGCATTTTGATCAACTGGGTGAGTTGCGTGTTGCGCTCTTCAGCGGCCGTGAGCGTCGAGTTGGCGATATTGAGAAGTGCTTCGGTATCATCGACGGCGCGACGAGCGCCGGCGCGATCCGCGAACAGTTTCTTGGCTCGATCAAAGGCGATTTGGGCACCATCGACTTCCGCCTGGCTGCGATCGACATCACCCGCGGCCACCGTTTGGGCCGCCATCAAGTTGGCGCGAGCCCCGACGAGCGCGACTTGCTCGGCGGGTGTCGGTACATCACGCTCAGCCGACAAGAGCGGCCGGATCGCTAGCAGGGGATCGCTCGCACTGACCGTCGATCCCGGCAGGGCGATGGCTGGCAAGCCGACTCGCGTTACGACACCGGCGAGCGGCGCGGTCACCACGATGGTTCTTCCCGATGGCACGACCGCTTGGCCGCCGAGCGTGCGGCGCCGCGTGACTTCACGGCGAATGACCGCAGCGGTCGTGATTCCAAGTCGACGGTCGGCGTCCGAGGTGAGCGAAATCGTCGCCAAGTCGGTTTCGACAGGCAGCTTCTCGACTTTCGCAGGCTTCTCGGAAACCGTAGCGGTCTTGGTCTTACCGTCGCACCCCGAGAGCAATGGACCCGTGCAGAGAGCGATGACCCATCCGATTCGTCTCAAATTCATGGAAATGTCATTGGCGGCACGGTGAGCTCATTCGAGCGTGGTCGGCGAACCAAAGATTCTAGTCTCAACGACGACCGGGGCAGCCTCAAAAGCCTGCAATTCCCGGACTTGTTCAGGCGGTAATGAGGCTTCGGCAAGGGCTAAAACATCGACGAATCCCGCAGACAAATTCCTTCCGACGCTGCGTTCGAGTTCCGCAACCGCACGCAGACACGCCGCAGTTTGATCGAGAATCAACGCTTTGTTAGCGAGGTACTGGCTTGTCGTTTGCAGCACGAGAAGGTAGTCGGTTCCCCCGTCCGCGAAACCCCGCTTGGAGATTTCGAGTGCGTCCTCGAGTGCCGGGGCAATCTCTTCACTCAACACGGCCAGGTTCGCTTGCGCCTGCTGTAATTGGCGGGCGGCGGTTCGGACATCGGCAACGATTTGGTCATGGATCGCGTCGCGATTGTGCATGGCAGCGTCGAGTTCCCAATCCGCGCGCAGGATACCGCCTTGATTGCGGTTGAAGATCGGCAAGTCGGCTCGCAATCCGCCGCCAGTTCGACCGGGATCGCTCCGCACATCCAAGACACCATCGATGCGCCAGAACAGGAACCGTGACAGTCGCCGCCGCTCGGACGCGGCGGCGACGGCCCAGCGTGCGGCGTGGTAGTCCGGCCGACACGCGAGCGCTTGAGCGATCAACGCATCCTCATCCACATCCCAACTCGGTGGCGACGACATCGGCAGCGGCGTCAGGGGTTGGCTGAGGCGTGTCAATCCCACGAGCGTCGCCAAGCGAGCCTCAGCGATACCGATGGCTTGCGAGCGTACGGTCCGGTTCGCCTTCGCATTGAGCCGATCGACGTTGGCGGCGATGGTTTCGAGCTCACTGATGTCGCCATCATCGAGACGCTTTTGAGTCACCTCCACGATGCTCTCGCGCAGCTCAAACGCCTCGGTCGCGAGCTCCGATTGATCCTGCGCGAGTGCCAAGTCAGTGTAGGCAACACGCACATCACGAGCGAGATTCAATCCATTTTGCACCAGTTGCTCACCGACGCGGCGGTACTCGCGGTTGGCCACCTTCACACGCATCGGTCGCAAGAAGTAGGACTCGATCGGCGCATACAGCGTCGCCTGGCCTTGCTTGGCATTGGTGGGGAAATAGAGCAGCACTTGCGGGTTGGCGATCAAGTTCGCCTGGACCGCATCTCCGCCCGCTGCACCGAGTGTTGCCAACGTCGCCTGGAATGCGGAATTGTTGGAGAGGGCAGTGGTCACCGCTTCCGATTCACTGAAGCCATCTTCGAGCACGACGCCCGCTGGGATGATTTCCTGGCACGGAGCGACCGCTGCGGTACTCACGCCGATGCGACATGCCAATCGTCGTTTCACCAAGCTCGGATCACAGAGCACATCCGGTGCATGGCAACCGTTCATCGCGAATAGCAGCAGCATCAACAGCGACTTGTTGGCAGAACTATTCATCATGAGCGATCACCACAGCACGGCACGGCATGCCGGCACGATCAAATCGTGCGACAGGACTGACACAGACGCTGTTTCAAGATCGACCGTTGCTGCCCGCAGCAATGATACTCGCCGTCGCAAGGATCATAATCGTCAATATCGTCAGCCAGCCGCGTTGCGAGTGTGGAAAAAATTCCGACTAGGCAAGTCTTGCGGTCGAGCCCGCCCAGGAGCGTGACGTCCGAGCGGCATGAGCTAGATCATGCAATGAGTAGTCAGGATCCGAAAAGGATTTCGATGGATCCGTTCTATCGCACCCTGGTTTCAATGCAGGCCGCCAAGGTCGTCACCAGGATTGGATTGAGTGCAGCGAGGCGTGCCGGGCGGCGTGAAATACTCTGGCTGATCTCGAGTTCGATACCGGCGTATTGGTCGTCCGTGAATTGCTGGCGCAGTGACGTGGTCAAGCCATCATCCGTCCCCTGGTACGGGGCGTTGTGGCGAACGCGCAGCCGCGGTGATGCGGCTTGGATACGCTGCAGCCAGTCGTCGCAAAATGACTTTTCGGCGGCCCGGCTCGGGTCATACAACCCACCGATATCGATAGCCCGTGAAACACCTGCGAAGACCGGCGTGAAACTATGGACGCCGATGTGAATCACACGCTTGCCTTGGAAGATGGCGTCCGCGATCTCGCGAGTGACGGAATCCCGGTGCGGGGCATAATGCTTCGCAATCAATTCCAGTTTGGCTTCTTCGTCGAGGTCGCGCATGAATTTCGAGAATAAACTCTCGTTATCGAGCGATCGATTTAAATCGATCACCAATCGCGACACCGTGACCCAATGCACATTCGGGGTCAACTCAGCGAAGCACTGTGCGGTCGCCAGCGCTCCTGGGTCGTATCCCCGGTGGCTGGCCAGGGCCCGTTTCGCCCGCGTGGTCACGAACCGCGATTGGAGTTCGGCAGGAATGTCGTTGCCGCCGTGCTCGCACGTGACTACGAGCACCGGACGATCAGGGGACAAATGGTTCACCGCGGCGCAAACAACTGGCGATCTCGGAGTAGACATGAACGATGTCGCTCGGTGAAGGCGTTTTGCCGGTGGCTCGGAAAATTCGCTTCGCGAGCGTTCCGTGCTGAAAAATAATATCGAGCGGCGCGAAGAGTCCGTCGAGCACGGTATCGTGTTGGCGAAGTCGTTCGAGCAAGTTTTGCCACAAGATGGAGGCGCGGATCGGCTTATTCGGCATTCCAAATGCGGCGAGCAGTGTCGGGTCTTCGATTCGCGCTCGACCGCCTTGCAGAATCGTGTCATCGAGAACTTTGGTGAGCGACTCGCTCGTCACTTGTTTTTGCAAGTCGAGGGATTGCCATGTTTGTTGGACGAGAGCGCGAACGACGGAGGTGACTCCGGCGGCGATCGCGACGTCCGCCATCGGACACTCCTGCACATCCATCAAGCGGATCTCCACCGAGCCACGATCAAAGCGTGCGATTGCCCCTCGGGCATTGAGGAACTCGTGGCTCAAAATTCCGTCGGGATCGTGGGGCGCGATGTCACGAAAGATGCGTTCGAATACATCGCGGCGATACGTGGCCTCGTCAAAGATCGCTTCGGGAATCACGTCACCGGTGATCGACGGAACCCGCTTGCAATGATCACGATAATGCACGAGTCGATTATCGTTGATCCCATTTCGCTTCGAATCGACGATCGGCGAACTCGAGGCGATCGCGGGCAATAGTGGCAAGACCAATCGCACGGCGGCATGCAGTGCCCCAAATTGTTCATCGCCGTGAAATGGCAAGTTCAAATGGACACTTTGCACGTTGGCCCAGCCATGGGTGCGACAGTCAAATACACGATCAAACGCGTTGTAAATTTCGTGGTTCTCGTGAGGCCAGAGCACGGTTTCGGTGGTCGGGTCCATCGACGGGTGCATCGCGGTGGGCAACAGCATCGCGGACTTAGCCGCGAGGGTGCGGTCGATCCGCCGCACCGCCTTCTCGAACAACGGAGGCAACACACGCATGTCGCTCACGGGTTCCGTGCCCTTCAGTTCGATCACGTGCGAGACCAACTCGTTGGACCACGAGACTTGGCCGTCGACATAATCGCTCGACCCCGGCACCCCGGTCACGTCATCGATCAAATCCATCACGATTGGGCGGACCGCGAGCGTCTCGCGATCGACGACCATGTATTCGACTTCGATGCCGAACGCTTCGAAAAGATTGAGCGTTCGGGTTGGCTTGTTTGTCATCTCACTCACGCGTCGGTCTCTCCCATTTTTTTGCGTTCGATCCGTCTCAGGAACGATTCCATGATTCGTCGGTACAACTCATCTCGTAGCACTTGATCTTCGACACCCGCATCGAGATTCGGATTATCGTTGACTTCGATGATCACAAACCGTCCTTCGGACTCTTTGACATCAACGCCGTAGAGTCCATTGCCGATGAGCCCCGCGGCTTTGACTGCGACGGCGACCGCCTTTCGCGGAGCCGCTTCCACCGCCATCGTTTCAAATTTACCGTAGCGATCCTTGGGCGCATTGTTGTGCGCAATGATTTGCCAATGGCCTCGAGCCATGTGGTACTTGCACGCGAACAGGGGCCGCCCGTCGAGCACGCCGATGCGCCAATCGAATGCCGTCGGCAAATACTCTTGCGCGATGACAAGTTCGGATTGCGAAAAAAATGACTCGAGTTGTTCGTTGAGGTCGGCTTGATCCTTGACCTTCACGACGCCCTGCGAGAACGCACCGTCGGGCCGCTTGATCACGATCGGCCAGCCGAGTTCTTCGCCGAGCCGGTCGACGCTGCCGCGATGGGCCACGATCGTCTTCGGAGCTGCGACATTGTGCCGTTCAAGCAATTCGGCCAGGTAGACTTTATTGGTACAACGTGCGATGGAAGTCGGGTCGTCGATCACCACCAACCCTTCGCGTTCGGCGCGGCGGGCCATGCGATACGTGTAGTGGTTGACCGCCGTCGTTTGGCGAATGAACAGCGCGTCGAACTCGAGCAATCGACCGGCGTCTTGGCGAGTTACGAGTTGTGCCGCCAAGCCCACGGAGGCTGCTGCGCGAACCATCTTCTCGAGTGCCTTGGGGTCCGACGGTGATAATTCTTTCTCATTCGGGTCATGCAAAATGGCGAGGTCGTAACGAACGGCGGCTTTCTTGGGCACACTAACACTTCGCCCCGCAAAATGCTTCTGGGCCGAGTCCATCAAGAACGGCACATGCTCACTCGGTATTTCCGACAAGGAGATCGCCTCGGCGCGTCGCAGCCGCCACTTTTCCTTGCCACGGGCGAATTGGAAGCGAAGCAACGGTGCAGAGAACAAACTGTATAACTCGCGGCTCAATCGCTCATAACGCTGGGCCAGGTTACGACCGAAATAAACACTGAGCGTGAAGCGGTCGGTTTGCAGCGGACTCAAGCTGCGGTCGATCAATTGCTGCAGCTCCTCGGACACGAGCTGGACCGCCGCGAGCCCCTGGAGATCTTGCAGCGTTGTCACGCCCGGCAGCGGTCGATGGCCCCGCGCCTCGGCCAGGAGCGAAACGTAATAGCCGAGACTTTGGTAGCGATACGAGTTGGAAAGATTGTAGAGTTTGACGCCGCGACGACGGCTCCATGCCGGGTCCGTCAGGTACTCGCGAGGATCAACAATTTCCACATCGTCGACTTGCGATAGCCAGTCCTCTTGTGACTCCGTCACGATCACAACCGCCATAATTACGAATCCTTTCGCTCAGTTTTCTTGGGGCTCAACACGAGCAGGTTTGCATCGTACGTGATGATGCCGAGATGAATCGCGGCGGAGACCCGCGTCAGTGAGGCTTCGTAGAAGTGATCGGCCGCCATCGGGTTGGGGTACATCGGGTCAGCGATTCGGACGCGGCGGCGAACTTGGTCGTAACCGCAGAGGACGACGAAGTGACCGCATGGCGAACCGCCAACGTCATCGGAAACCGCCGAGGGACCGTTGCCCGCCCGCGGAATCGCCCGCTCGCGCGGTTCGCGATACAAGTAAGTGGAGCTGAGTCCCGCTAAAATTGGTTGACCTGCGAGCAGGAACCGCACGATGAGCGATTCGTCGAGGGGCTCCATCGCCACGCGTCCCCCGAGTTCGAGAAACTTCAAGTAAGCGACGGTCGCGAACTCGACCTTCCAGTCTTTTTTCACGGCGAGCTGGGACTGGAGTTTCGCGGCCAAATCGACGGTGGCGAATCCTAGCGACCGCGGCCGCGAGGTGCCTTGTTCAAACCATGTCGGGTCGAATACTTGCAAGTTGTAGGTGTAGATCGTCGCGTCATAGCCGCGACCGAGCGCGTGACACGCCAAGTGGACGGCCAGCGTTCCCCCGTCCGGCAATTGGCCGATCTCCGAGATCGTTTGCGTTAAGCTGGCCGGGTCGTTCCAATAGGTGTACACGGCGTGCAAACACGTCGGCCCACAAGTCGCGTCGTCCGGCTGCGGTCGCATGCTGAGCGCGAGCTGGTGATTCGTCGCATCACCGTCGGCTGGGGTTTTGGAATCGATGGGGCGGAACTCCTACAGTTACAATCTCGCTCGTCCGTGTGCGTAGTTGGCATGGAAGTCGCAAAAAAATCAATGGGCCATCGCCGAGATCGCTACGATTCACGACGAAGCCCGCCCGCACAATCGCGTCACTGTTCAGCGGACCCGTTGCTCCTTTGTCATTCACCCGAGAAATGCACCATGCTGGTCATTCTGTTGCTAGCTTTCGTGACGTCCGCCAAAGTCGAATCGTGGACCATCGATGGCGTGCAGCGCGTGGCACTCGTCCAATCACCGTCCACTGCGGTGACGATGTCCACCTCCCAAAGCATCGTTGGCTCGCAAGCCGAACGAGACGAGCGCGAAGAGACTTTGCAGTCCGGAACCGTGAAACCGCCGCTTGTATTTGTATTTCACGGCCATGGCGGCAAGGGACGTACGATGTTGCGTCACGACTTTGCTCAACACTGGCCAGAAGCCTATTTCGTTTTCCCGGATGGATTGCTGACTCAATCCTACTTTGATCCGGAAGGCAAACGTTCGGGATGGCAACACAGTGCTCAGGAGTATGCAGGGCGAGACTTGAGCTTCTTTGACGCCATGCTCGCCACCATGCTCGAGCGTGGTTGTGATCCGAATCGAGTGTATGTCACCGGTCACAGCAATGGTGGTCTGTTTAGCTACTTGGTGTGGTCCGAACGCCGCGAAAGACTTGCCGCGATCGCGTCCAGTGCCGGGCCGATCCCGAATTCGAGCAATCTGCAACCGCTTCCCGCAATGCACCTGGCGGGACGCAGCGATGCGGTTGTGAGGTTCACCACTCAGAATCGCACGATGGATATCCTCAAGCAGGTGAATCGATGCGAAACCGAGTCTCAACCGCTGGAGCGAATCGGTGACGAGTACGTCTCAAAACTTGGAACACCCCTGGTGACTTATATCCACTCCGACGGTCACGATTTCCAACCCGATGCACCGGAGAGGATCGTGAAATTCTTCAAGCGGCATTCGCGCCCGGCCGCAGGCTACCCCCAGGCGGAACCCGTCACCGGCGTCGACGCGGACGATCGATTCTCACAGCTCGACCTGAACAGCGACGGCAAAATCGACAGCGACGAACTGCAGCGTCCCCTGCTGTTTCGCGCCCTCGACAGAAACGGCGACGGTGTCATCACGCGAGCGGAAGCCGCCCAAGCCCTGGGCAAGTTGTAGCGCCTTGTTCAGGACCAGGCGATCAATCGGGCTGCGGCGATCGCGGTGAACCCGAGCAGAATGCTGTTGAACCAACGCTGTGATACACGCGTGACGAGCCAGCGACCGGCGAGCATGCCGACGGGAATCGCCGCTGCAAACGCGAGGTCGACGGCCAGCGTTGCCGACGTGATCAGCCCAAGATCGTAACTGAGCGGAAGCTTCAACACGTTCAGCACGAGAAACAACCACGCGCTCGTGCCGATCAATTCCCACTTCGGTAAGCTCACCGCGAGTAGATACAGTCCGACGACTGGCCCCGCCGCATTCGCGAGCATGGTCGTTAATCCCGCAAGCAACCCCAGCACGATCGCGAACGCACGGGTGTGCGGCACGCTCTCGAACCAGTTCGGTCGCCAGAGTCGTCCCACTTGAATCACGGTCAATGAAAGAATGATTCCGCCCACGACGATTCGGAACGTTTGCTCATCGAGCCGTCCCATCAAGTACCAACCGATGCCAATGCCGACCAAAGTCGGCGGCAGTAATCGACGCACGTGCGACTAATTCGCTTGTTGGCCAAACAACACGATCGCGCACACGTCACCGAACACCAGCATCGGCAGCAACACGCCGGTGGACGCGAGCGGCTCGAAGACGATCGCGTACACGATCACGTGCAACATGCTGATGCCCGGAAAACCGGCTTTGCTAAATCCGATCCCCGTCGCACCGAGCACCAGTAACAATATTTCGACGCTGGAAAGATCGCTCAACATCGGCAACCCTTACCAACTTTCTTCGTCGGGATTGGCAAAGAGAGCGTCACCCAGTAGAAGCCAAGCGACCACACCGAGCACCGACATCGCGATCGTCGCGGCGCATGCCACTCGCACCCACGTCGATCGATTCCTGAGCATGAAGTCGGGTAGCGCGATCAGTGTGGGTGCCAGTAAAAGGATCGCATACAATCCGCGTGGATGAACTTCGTAGGTATAAAAACGACCCGACGCCGTCGCGGAAGTTGCGAAAAGCACGGCCGGAACCAACGAACACCATGCCATCGAGCGGCGATCCATGATTGCGAACAAGGCAAAGACCATCGTCGCGATGATCGCCCCCAAGCACCATTCCGCGAGTCCGGCGTAAGCGCTCGCGGCGAGCATCGTCGGTGCCGCCAAGCCCGCGAGCACGACGAGCAGGACCCAAGTCGTTGCACCGCTGCGGGCCAATCGGTCGAGCGACCACAAATTCAACAGACTCGCCGCCGTCACGGACGCGATCCAGCCTCGATGTTCGGGCAGCATGTCCACCCAACCGTCACCGGCCGGCATCACCATCATCGCCACCACGACGCAACCGATACCAGCAACGACCCAGCGGATGTCGCGAACCCATTCACTCGCCAGCGTCGTCGTTGAGATTGTCATCAGCACCAAAACGGCGGCAATGACCGTGATCGGCACGATGATTTGCTGCCACGCTTCCGGCGCCGCGAAATCGATGTCTTGTCGCAACAGCAGCGTTGACGATACGGCCGCGCACCATCCGGTCGTCGCCAGCACGCTGGCGGTACGCTCTCGGACCGTGGCACGGGTGATCCGCCGCGTGAGCCGAATCACAAGAGCAAACGCCAGCGAAATAATCGCTGGCGTCAGCACGCACGCTAAGAAAATATCTCGTTCCACTTCAACTAGCGATTCATCACGAGCACGGTCTTGATGGCGACGTCATTGTTGATTTTTCCTTGACCGTACTCCATTCCCCACTTCGTGCGATCGATTTTAAATTCGCCGGTGATGGTAACGGTCGTTTCCGTCAATGCGGCCACGATCGGAACCGTGATCTCTCCCTCTTTCCCGAGCAACGTCAACGTACCGACGATGGTTGCTTTCTCCTCGCCCTCGGAGTGCGAGATCTTGGTGGCTTTGAACATGATCTTGGGGTGCTTGCGAACGTCGAAGAAATCAGGGTTCTTCAAGTGATTGGTCAGCTTCTCGTCATCCGACCAGAGACTGTCCGCATCAATGACAATTTCGAGGGACCCGCTTTCTGGATTCTCCATGTCAGCAGTCGCGTCAGCCGTGAACTTCTTGAAGCCACCTTCGTGCTTCCCGTCCGGCTTGGTACCGACAAATTCGATCTTGGACTTTTCGAGATCGAGCGTCAACTTTTCAGCCGCACTCGAAAAACCGGCTGCCAAAAAAACCAGCGTTAACATCATTGCAGAACGTTGAACCATGACTGTCGTTACCTCGATTGCGAAAAGTGAAAACCATCAACAAAGAGTTATGATTGTCCCACGCCGGACCCGTGCTGGCTAGCTGGGAGCTCTCGGTTCAGCAATTGTCGTCGTTTTCCCGCGGCGACGCCGCGCTTCGGTACCCGCCCTTGGCGGCACGCTGCGACCTCGGTTGACTGACCCGTGCTTGTGCCACTGGCGTGGGCGAGTCATTCTCGAGGTTCGTTTGCGAGTGAGCGGGGTGACCGCTGGTGGCGGCCGCGAGGTTCGTTCACTGGAGGAAAGTCCGGGCTCCGTAGGGCAGGATGGTCGATAACGTCGACCGGCCGTGAGGTTAGGGAAAGTGCAACAGAGAGTAAACCGCCGAACGATCCAGTCTTACGACTGTGATGCGTGGTAAGGGTGAAACGGTGCGGTAAGAGCGCACCAGCGATGTAGGTGACTACGTCGGCTCGGTAAACCCCATCCGGAGCTAGACCAAACAGGGTGAACGTCGACCGCGCAAGCGATCGGCTCGAAGCGGCTCGCTTCGCTTGACATCCGGGTAGGTCGCAGTGGAGGCGACGAGCAATCGTCGTGCACAGATAAATGGTCACCACCGAAGCAACCGCTTCGGTACAGAACCCGGCTTACAAGCTCACTCGCAAACGCTTCTATTCACCGGCTCCACCCGATCGGAGCTAGCGAATGAGTGCGACTTCGATTTCCAATCCAGGACCGAATCCGAGCATCAACCAAGGCTTGGGGCGCCCGATCGCCGCGAACTTGTTCAAGATAAATAGCATTGTCGCGCTGGACATGTTTCCGTGCTCGGCCAACACTTCACGCGAGACGCTGAGGACGCTTCGGTCGAATTCCAGCGACGCTTCCACGGCGGTCAAAATCCGAGCGCCTCCGGGGTGGACGGCCCAGCCACCGATGGTGTCAATCGACTCGCCGTGTTTAGCTAACCAATCGGTGAGAAACTCGCGCAAGCCGCCTTCGATCAATCCTGGCACGGTCGCCGCGAGCGTCATCTCGTAGCCGTTGTCACCGATCCGCCACGTCATCGCATCGCGGCTATCGGGGATGAGACAGGAGCCGGTTGCGGCGATCGTGCCGAGCGAGGCTGCGTGAGGTGCGACCGCACCGCTTGCGCTTCCGTTGTGCTTTGCCGCGCTGCCATTGCCGACGCTGCCATTACCGAAGTGCGGGGGTGCCCCGGCGCCAGCGATCACGAGTGAGCCACTGCCATCGGCGAAGAGTGCTCCGGAGACGATTCGGTCGGCGTCAAAGCCGTACTGGTAATGCAAGCTGCAGAGCTCGACGCTCGTCATCAGCACCTTCGCATGAGGGTCAGCAGCCACGAGTCCGCGAGCCGCTCGCATTCCATTGATGCTGCCGTGACAACCCATGAATCCGACTTGCACGCGTTCGGTCGTCGCGGGCAAACCCAGACCATCGATGAGTTCGATATCGATCCCCGGGGCACTGAATCCGGTGCAGCTCACGGTGACCAAATGCGTGATCTCTTGAGGCGATAACCCGGATTGCTCGAGCGCCCGCCGCGCCGACGCGAGGCCGAGGATCGGCGCTTCGGCGGCAAACCGATCTCCACGTTCGCTCGTGCTCGGTCCGCGATCTTCCAAACCGACGGAAGACGTGTAAAACGACTGGACGATACCGAACTCAGCGTCTTCCTCGAACAGCACACTGCCGCGCGTTTGCACGCCACTGCGGCGGAATAAAGCTTCGAGCTTTCGCGACTGGGACTCATCTTCACACGACACCAGGCTGGCGTACCTCGCCGCGGTTCGAATATCGATGCTGTGTCGTGGGGTGGCGATACCGAGCCCCAAAATAGATGCCGTCATCCAAGGATCCTGACGATTTGGCTCATCGCCCAGGCTATTCCCGACCGACGTGGTGTTGATTAACGAATGTGCACTGCGACGGATCGCCGGCTGGCTAAGTATGATCTCAATGCCGTCTCCGCGTCGAGGCGTTGCGTCACAGTTCCCCTGAAATCGAGCAGTAAACAGCCCTATCGAGGGGGTGCTCACGCGAAAGCGAGCGAGTTCTCAGCTACGACGAGCTCTCCAGCGGTCATGATGAATCGGCATGGGACCAATCGCTGGCACTGCACGGGTCTCAGCAGTGCAGTTTCGGCGAGCCGCTTGAACTCACCGCGAGTGTATGCGCCTCGCACACTGGCGACGGAATCGTGGCGGACGACGATGCTACGCGAGACGACATGAGCGGCCGCGCCGACGAGGCACCAATTCAATCGGGTCCGCTCCAGATCACACACGATGACCGCCCGGCTGGCGACCGATTGCATGTTTTGCAGCAACCGGACCACGTTGGTGTCGGCCAAGTGGTGCATGAACAACGAGCACGTGACGACGTCGAAACCCGTGGGTAGCGAGTCTCGCAGGCAATCACGCTGGATCGCTCGCAATTCGACTCCGGCTCGATCCGCCGCGGCGAGTTGCTCGTGCACCGCAAACGGACTGATGTCGACGGTGGTGAACTGCATGGCCAATCGTTGCCGCTGTGCAAAACCGGCCCAAGCGATTGGCAAGTCCGCGCGGCCGCTGGCGACATCGAGCACCTTGAGCGGTCGGCCTTGGCAGGCGCGGGCCAAGGGCACGAGTCGACGATAGATCGCCCTGGCCACACCGCTGAATTGATTCAGCCGCGACAAACCGACGAGTGCAAGACGATGCTCGGACTCCGGGAGCGATGGGTCGTCCATCATCTCGGGTGCTAGCCGTCGCGGAAAAGTCATGGGCGAAATGTCATCCAGGAAATATCATCGCTTCACGACGCGGAAACCGTCGATGGCTTGTAAATGGTTTCGCAATCGATCGCGACAGGCCTGCGAAAACTGCGCCACCTCGTCTGACCGGTAACTCGGATAGGTCCAACGATGATGGACCCATCGTTTTCCAACGTAATTGAGCGTGACCTCCGCAAACATGCCCCGCGTCAGATAAATTCGATGATCGCGGTCCTTGATCGTGGCCAGCACCATTTTCGCTTGCGTCACGTAGCCGGGATCGAGGTTGAGCGGCCGCGGCTCGGCGTGCTCACTAGCGGCGGCATACTCGCGCTCCCAGTCCATCGTGAGATGCTTCCAATCCGCCAGACCACCGGGATCGACGAAGCCGTCGAGCATCACGAGCACTTGGCGCAGCTCGTCGCCCATCGTCTCCGCATAAAAACCATGGGCATCGAACGATACCGCGTCCGCTCGCATGGCGATCCCGCCCCAGCTCGCGGCAAGCCGATCGATCGCCCACTGGATCGCTTCGGCATGGCGACTGATCACGGCACAAAATCGCACGACCGGTTCGATGATTCGCGTTTCAGCCATCGTGTCTCATGAGCTCTCGCAAGTAGTTCGTCTTCGACTCACCCGGTGCCGACTTTAGCCCGCGCCGGTCCGCAGGTAAACTACGCCCGAAAGTTTCAGTTTTCACACTCTCGCTCGACGGCACACGATGCACCCTTGGATCGCACAGCGCACCACCACGTTTGACTCCAGTGGCATTCGCAAAGTCTTTGACCTCGCCGCGAAGCTCAAGGATCCCGTCAATCTATCGATCGGCCAACCCGATTTTGATGTCCCCGAGGCGATCCAGCAGGCGGCGATTGATGCGATCCGCGGCGGCAAAAACGCGTACTCGCCGACCCAAGGAATCGCGCCGCTTCGCGAAGCCATTCTGGCAGACGTCAAGCGACGATACGGCCATGCCGATCGCGACGTTTTCATCAGCAGTGGGACGAGCGGCGGCCTCGTGCTGACGATGCTGTCGATGGTCAATCCCGGTGACGAAGTGATCTTTTTGGATCCGTACTTCGTGATGTATCCGGCACTCGTCAAATTATGCGGCGGCGTTCCCGTCCCCATCGATTCGTATCCGGATTTCCGACTCGACGTCGACAAGATCGCCGCTGCGATCACGCCGAAGACGAAATTGATTCTCGTCAACAGCCCCGCGAATCCCACGGGCGTGACCGCGACACCGGCCGAACTCGAGGCCGTCGCACGTCTGGCCAGCGAGCACAACATCGCGTTGATTTCCGACGAAATCTACAGCCGCTTCATGTACGACGGCCCGTTCGTTTCGCCCGCCTCCACCAACGATCAAACGATCGTGATCGATGGCTTTAGCAAGTCGCATGCGATGACCGGATGGCGCGTCGGATACGTCCACGGCCCGAGTGAGATCATTCGCACGATGCTGAAGATCCAACAGTACTCGTTCGTTTGCTCACCACAACCATTCCAGTGGGCGGCGCTTTCAGCACTCGATATCACCCTTGACGAACACATCGAAGCTTACCGCAAGAAACGTGACCTCATCGTCGATGCACTGGCGGACCACTACGAGATCGCGAAACCCGGCGGCGCGTTTTACGTGTTTCCCAAAGCCCCCATGTCCAGCGGTGCGGCGTTCGTCGAGAAAGCCATCGAGCATGGCTTGCTCATCATTCCCGGTAATATCTTTAGCAGCCGAGATACGCACTTCCGCATCAGCTTCGCGGCATCGGACGAAATGTTGCACCGTGGCATCGAGTTGCTGCGCAAAATCGCCCAGTAGCTGAGCCACACCCAACGTCAAACTCGGCACATCACTTTCACTACGGAATCTTTCTGAGCGAGTCGATAAAAGAACCATCAAGATGTGGCCTAGCGGCGCCGAGTTCGGTTGCCGACTTCGCATCGTGACATTGAGGTCCCGCCTGGGGACTGGTGTGAAACAGTGGGTTTTGACAAACGAGCGACGATTCATGACCACCCATCGAGTGTTGCCTGGGTTTCGTCGATCACTCGTGTTGCTGGCGTTCGTGTTTCCCGTCGCGATGTCGACCGGTTGTCATTTTCTCAACCCTCGGCCCATCGTCGTTCGCACGCAGCAGATCGCGCCGGAGCTGATTGACGCGAGCGAGTCACAGATCGAGGTCGGATCGAAGCGACCCGTGCTCGACGGGATCGGTTGGGTCATCGGCATCCCCGGTAAAATTTTGCTCTGGGATCGCCGGATCGACAATCACGACATCACCGAAGACACGGTCCTCGTGATGGCCGACTACCTCGAGAAGAACAATCTGCCACACATCAAAGTGCGTGCGAACCAGTACGCACCGATCGAGGATTGGCATCGGTTGAGAAAGAACACGACCGTGGCGTGGCCGTATCGGTACACCTTCGGCACCCTCTCGATCGCTTCCGAAGCGATCTTCGCGGGCCGCGTTTTTGGTGGCGATCACTACAATCCGTACTCCGACACGATCCATCTGTTCAGCGACGTTCCCGCGATCGCCGCACATGAGGGGGGGCACGCCAAAGACTTCACACGCCGCACCTACAAGGGCACCTACGCCGCCGCCTACATGTTCCTTCCGTTGTGGCACGAGACGATCGCCACCGAGGACGCGTTCCATTACTTCCATGAGCGTGCGGAGCCGGATCGCATCGTCGAAGCCAACCGCATCCTTTATCCCGCGTACGGAACTTACGTCGGCAACGGCCTCGGGAGCATCGTGCCGAGCTACGCGTTGCCGCTCTACTATGGATCCGTCGTCGCCGGACACATTAACGGCCGCGCCCTGAATCGAAGCGTGATCACAAGATAGCGGCGACGATCGTCCCGTTCTCCCGCGGTAACGTCGCCGCATTTCCCGCCTGGGCTTTCACACGGATCGGCTCACGCGTGGCTGTTGGAAAGCTCAGTGATCGAGTCTACTGGCGGTCCAAAAATTCCTTTCCTCGGAAGCCGGCATGATGAACCCAGCGAGCGCTGAATCCGCCAAAAAGTCCGCCCATCTCGTTGACTTGGAAGTGAAGGATGCACAGCTGATCTTCAACTCCGTCTGGAAGGAACTAGAGTCCGAGTTCGGTCGCCAGTGCTTGCGATTTCCCAAGGAATTGATCCTGCTCGGCGGTGCCCCCGGCGCCGGTAAGGGCACGAACACTGATTTCATTCGCAAAGTCCGCGATATCACGGAGTCACCGATCGTCGTCAGTGAGCTGCTCAGCAGCCCAGAAGCCAGCGCGATCAAGGCTCAAGGCGGCATGGTCGGCGACCGTGACGTGGTCAGTATCGTTTTTCGGAAACTGCTCGAACCCCAGTTCACGGGCGGTGCCGTCCTCGACGGTTTTCCGCGGACGAAGGTTCAAGTCGAATGCTTGAAACTGCTTTACGACCAAATGATCGCACTCCGGCGCGAGTTCGCGGACTCGCCGCTGCAAATCCATTTTAAACAACCCGTCTTTCACATCATGGTGCTCTTTGTCGATGAGGCCGAGAGTGTGAGTCGGCAAATGAAACGCGGTCGTCAAATCGTTGCCTTCAATGAAGAAGCGTCGCGAACCGGTGGCGCCGAGTTGCTCGAAGAAAGACCGACGGACTTCAGCGAGCAACTCGCCCGCAACCGCTACCGCGTCTTCAAAGAACAAACCTACGACGCACTCGTGTCGCTCAAACAAATTTTTCATTACCACTTCATCAACGCGCAAGCCTCGCTCGCCATCGTCCAGGAAAACATCCTTCGCGAACTCGAGTACCAAAGCTCACTCGAACTCGACCCACGCACCTTTCATGCGCTGAGAAAAATCCCACTGGCGAGCGAGATCGTCAGCCACGCACGTCGCGACTTGGTGCGTCGTTTGGACGAGTACGAACTCGAGCATGCGAGCTTGTTTCACCAGGTCGTCGGTTTTGTCGAGACGAAGATCATGCCGATCATCGTGCGTCATGCCATCTCGGGTCACGCGATCATCAACTCCGAAGTCGAGCTCTGGGAAGACAACTTGGCGCTAGCGATGTTAATCGATGTTTTTAGCGAGCGGGGATTCCGGGCGAGCGTCGATATCACTCGCCACAGTGTCCCCACGCGTTTCGATCTCAAGACCGGCGCGATTGAATACTCGCAAAAGAAGGTCTACCGAATCGCTGTCCGGTTCAGCGGTTCAGAGATTCGTCGCGGTTGATTCGAATCAAAAATCAACGTTCGACTCACGCCACCAGCTCACGCCGGTGTGGCTCGATGACTCGAGGGTACACCCTGCTTGCCGGCTAAAGTCTGGACACGATCGCATGCCTCAAAGCGGCCGGACGACTGAAGTGCTGCGGAGGTAGTCCAGCAAAGTCTCCGGCGATAAGACGCCGCCGCCCATGCCGCTCTTATTAACGCCGCCGTACGGGACTCCGTGGGCAAAAACGTTGTGCGCATTGATCCAACTATTGCCAGCCACCATCGACTCGGCGACGCGGGCAGCCCGCACGAGGTCGCTGGTCCAAACGCTATTCGCGAGCCCATAGTCGGTTCGATTTGCCATCTCGATCGCATCATCTTCCGTCTTGAAGGGCGCCAAGAAAGCGACGGGCCCAAAGATTTCTTCGCGCGCCGCGACATTGTCGAGCGAACCCGCTAGCAGTGCTGGTTTGACATAGTGTCCGGTGTACCCTTCCACCGTCGCGGGGCCGCCCTTGAGAACACACTCGGCCCCCTCGGCTTGTCCACGCTGGAGGTAATCGAGCACGCGGTCTCGCTGTTTCGCACTGACGACCGGCCCCATTTGGGATGAGCCATCGAGTTGGTATCCGACGCGAACGTTCTGCAGCCGATCCACGCACTCATTCACGAACCGGTCGTAGATTTTGTGGTGCACCAACCAACGTGTGGCGTCACAGCATACCTGGCCACTGTGGAAGGTGATCGCACCGACGAGTCGTTCCGCCGTTTGGCTAACATCGACGTCATCAAAGACCACTGCGGCGCCCTTGCCACCCAGTTCTAGCTTCACGGGAACCAAGTTGCGACCGCATGCTTCGCCGACCAGTCGACCGACTTCGGGCGATCCGGTGAACGACATTCGTTTAATCTTGGGGTTCGCCGCAAGCGCCGCGCCCGCCACGCTCCCGCGCCCCGTCACGACATTGATGACTCCGTCGGGAATACCCACTTCTTTAGCAAGCTCTGCGAGATAGATCGCCGAGAGCGGCGTATCCTCGGCTGGCTTGATGACCACGGTGTTTCCCGCCGCAAGTGCCGGCGCGATGCCCCAGCCGATGAGTAAAAAGGGAAAATTCCAGGGGAAGATAAATCCGCACGCACCCCAAGGTTGACGAATCGTCCACGCCTCGTGCCCCTTCACCGCGAGCGTCGTCCGCCGCTCCATGTGCTGGGCCATGTCGGCAAAGTAACGCATCGTATCCACAAAGTTCTGGACGTCCCCGCACGCCTGGGCCTCGATCTTGCCCGCGTCCAACGACTCGAGTTGGCCGATGATCGCCTTGTGTTTTTCCACCGCATCCGCCAATCGATGCAGCATCGCGCTCCGCTCGCTGGCAGGTAACTTCGCCCACGCCGCATTTTTGAAGGCCGCGTTGGCCACATCGACGGCCTCGTCGACTTGACGCGCATCGAGCTCTTCGACTTCGGCGAGTTTTTTGCCGGAGCCAGGGTCAAAGGTGGCGATGGTTTGCCCGCTGCTGGACTTCAGCGGCTTACCGCCCACGAAACTTGCGAGCGATTCGCGGCCAAGAAACGCGACAACTTCAGGACGTAATTCGCTCGAGGTGGCTGTGGTCATCGTTCTTTCCTGTCCGAGGGTGGGTGTAGAAATGGTCGCAACCGAGCCGAACTCGGCGCAACGTGGTATCATGGCGGTTCATGCGTCAAGCGAATTGAATCGATCATCACCTCGCCGTCAAATCAGCATACTGAATCTGACGTTGCGAAGGGGCGGTGGCCGTTGCTGCCGCATCGCCGTCGGCCCAGGTCGATGCGAACGGGCCACTTTTGCACGATTGTGCCAGCGATTTCCGAATGATTGCCGCGACTGACCCCGTTACCTTTCTGACCGCCGTTTAGAGTTTGATGTCATCCAGCGATTCCCTGCCACCGCTTCCGAGCGAACGATTGCTGATGGAGGCGGTTTCACAGTGCGATTTTTCTCGCTGCGTTGTCGTCTCACCTGGTCGCGGTCAAGCGGGCTGGCATGCCAAACGGTTGTGCCCGACCGGCGATGTGACGCTGTGGTACGTCGATTCTTTCCGGGCTGCCCAGGCACAGCAGGCGGCAATCCAGGCGGGCGTTTGCGTTGAGGTCGCATGCTCCGCCGACTTGCCGGACGCCGCGATCCAGTTCGCGCTCGTGCCCGTACTCACCCGTGGCGAAGCGGAGATGACGCGCGACGTGCTGCAGCAGGCACACGAGAGACTCGATGTCGGTGGCACCCTCATCGCCAGTGTCAATAATCCCCGCGATCATTGGCTGCAGCAGCAAATGCAGTCGATGTTTTCCAAAGTGAACTGTCGTCAATCCAGTGACGGCTGGGTCTACACCGCTATCAAACGCGAGCCGCTGAAGAAGCGAAGGCGGTTCGATGCGGAATTTGTGTTTCGGGACCAGCAACGCTTGATTCGCATCGTCACGCGGCCGAGCGTCTTCTCGCATCGCTCGCTCGACGTGGCGGCGAGGCTATTGATTGAGCAC
>JBBSJZ010000008.1:0-27375 GCA_038256795.1 Pirellulales bacterium
AATCGATCCGCAAACGTTGATGACCATGTCGATCGTTCCGCTCACGATTGCGGAGATTGGGAACCAGCTCGCGATCGCGCGAAGTCAAGGCCGAAGACTGCCGCATTTAAAATAGAATTGCGAGCAGTGAAACGAATCTTTACAGACGTTCGGTCGGTCGGCATACTGCGACGGCACTGGGAACAAGTCCTCACTCGCACGGCAGCCAAACACGGATGAATACGCTCGCCATCAGCCAACTTTCGACATTGCGTTGGAGCTTCGCGGACGATGTCCAAGGTTACGCGTCCCGAGGGTTCACTGGCATTGGCGTGTGGCGACCCAAACTCGATGACTTCGGTATGGAACGAGCTGTCGAATTGCTCGCCGAATCATCGCTGGCGGTGACGAGCCTCTCGTGGGCTGGGGGTTTCACGGGTAGCGACGGACGCGCGTTCGAGGATGCGGTCACCGATGCGATGTGCGCGATTCGCGACGCCGCGAATCTGCGAGCCGAGACGCTGATCGTGCTCGCCGGAGGACGCAACAATCACATCCGAAATCACGCGCGGCGAACATTGATCGAGGCGCTGCAGGAACTCGTCGGAGTCGCCGAAGACTTCGGAATTCGATTGGCCATCGAACCGATCCATCCGGGTTGCGGCGATGAATGGTCCTTCGTCAACGATTTGCGTTCCACACTCGATATCATCGAAGCGATCTCCAGCAACCATCTCGGCATGGTCCTCGACACGTATCACGTCGGCATGGACGACGACGTGCTCGAGTGGCTACCGGAAGTCGTCGATCATCTCGCGCTCGTTCAACTCGGTGATGCGAGGCACAGTCCCCTCGGCGAAATGAATCGCTGCTTACTCGGCGAGGGCTGTGTCCCCCTCGCGACGATTTTGACGACGCTCATCGAGCATGGTTATCGCGGCCCCCTCGAAGTGGAATTGTTGGGCGAGGACGTGGAGCTCGTGCCTTACGGCGAAATGCTGGACCACACCCGTTCATTCCTGGATCGGATGCCAGGTTTGGTGCGTCAAGAAAGTTGAGTTCTGGTTCATCGTGGGATGATGTCGATCATGTTGGGGCACGCCGCCAACGTGGCGGCACGAACCAGCAAGCCATCAGCACGAGACCGCCGAATGCCGAATAGGCGACCGTGAACACCCACGGCTCCGCATCGAAGAACATGACGTCATGCAACGCGTTCGCGATGAATGACCCACCGTGAGTTGGCTGGCCAGATAAACCGCGAAGCCATTGCTCGAGGACCGTCAACGGGCACACGATGCCCGCCCAGGCTTCGAGGACCACGATCAAAATCATCGCAAAGTGGATTCCGCGGAACCATCGATTGCGAACCCAGGACCAACCCACAGCCCAGCCGACGAGTGTGAGCAGTAAACCGAACAGGACAAACGACACGTAAGCAAAATGGATCGTCACGACCAAGTCCGCAAGCAATCGATAGAGCATGATCCGAGTTCTCCGGGGTGTGGGGCGTGTAATCCGAGCAAGTATTCAGAAGAATGACGATCTCGCTGCCGGTTTCGTTTGCATCGTGATCGAAGTTCATTCACGGCGAAAATTCTTGGGCCGTCGATCTAGCCGGTGAACGGTCGGAGACAACGCTCGGAGACGTGGTACACTGGTCATGCGTCTCGCTGCTCGTTTTGATTTGCCCTGGAAGGGAAATGCATGTTCTCCTGTCGCTTAATTCTGATCACGCTCGTTCTTGTCTCCGGGTCGTCGATCGTGGTCGCAGATTGGCCATTTTGGCGCGGACCGGATCAAACGGGTTACGTCAGTTGCGGCCCGCTCGTGCGTG
Organism: Pirellulales bacterium; assembly: GCA_038256795.1. GTDB lineage: Bacteria > Planctomycetota > Planctomycetia > Pirellulales > Pirellulaceae > JBBSJZ01. Next base: position 1,817 of record JBBSJZ010000008.1, read on the forward strand.
AGTTGCCCACTGCGGGGCTGGCACCGTTGTGGCAATTCGGTCCGATCTTGGGCGGTGATTCAGGCGGTTGGAGCTCGCCCGTGATTGCCGACGGATGCGTGTTTACCTACTCACACACGAAAGTGAAGAATTCGGACGAGGATTTGGAGGAAGAGAAATTCCCGTGGTTGTCGCCTGACAAACGTGTCGGCATGAGCGACGAGGAATACGAAGCTTACGAAGTGAAACGACGCGATGAGAATGAGCGGCAAGCGAAAGCGTATCGCTTCGAAGAACGCTTGGTTTGTTTGGATTTGATCTCGGGCGAAGTCAAGTGGGACCACCGTCGCGACACGGTGTACACGCGGTTCACGCAGTCGAGCACGCCGGCGGTTGCCGATGGACGGGTCATCGTGTTGTCGCCCAACCGAATGGCGACATGTTTTGACGGAAAAACCGGCGACATCGTCTGGGAAAAACGTCTACCCGGCGACTTTCGCGATGAATTCTACAGCAGCTCGTTTGTGATCACCGGCGATACCGCCTTGGTCGCGTGCGGCCCGGTGATTGCGCTGCGGGCGAAAGATGGCGAGCTGCTATGGCAGGGTGACACGCCGCTGGATTACCAATCTCAAAGCAGTCCCGTTGTCTGGCAATCGTCGCAAGGTGCCGTCGTCATCTCGAACACCGAGAACGGCCGCACGGAAGCCTACCAAGTTGCCGACGGTCGTAAACTGTGGTCGATCGATACGGGCGCCAGCCAATCGACGCCGATCGTGACGGGCGATTTGCTACTGACCTATGGCGGCTCGCGGAAGAGTGGACTCACCGCATACTCGCTGGCTTCGCCGTCCCTTGAGCCGGAGAAATTATGGGCCTTCCAAGGTGCCGCCGACCAGGGTTCGAGTCCTGTCGTGATGGGTAATTTTGCATTCGTCCAAGGGGATAAGCGGCTCGCCAAAGTGGATCTCGAAAGTGGCAAGGCGGTCTGGCAAGAAACGCTCAAAACCTCGAACCCACGTTACACCTCGCTCATTGCCGCAGGTGATCAATTGCTTTACGGCTGGGAGGGATTGCTGGCATTTGATGCGGTTGCCGACGACTTTTCGCAGCTCTATGACGCTGAGATCGCTTCCGATGGGCGACTGATCGGTAGCGCCGACCTGCGCCGGGAATTGGGCTTGGATCAATTGTCCAATGAAGCTGGTGATCTCGAAAAAGCCGAAAAAACCTGGCAACGAGAGGCGGTCGATTCCGGACCCGTGGCTTGCATCACACCCGCCGTGAGCGATGGGAAAATCGTGCTGCGGCTCAAGGAAGGTATTGTCTGTTTCGACTTGAATGTGTCGAATTGACCCATTAAAACGACCCGTCGACGAGCTTCCGGCCGCTCACCCGTTCTCACAAGAGGGTGTCCAGGTCTTTGTTCGCGGGTCGGTATGACGCAACATTGTTGACGGAAACGAAAACTTTTCAAATTGCCTTGCCTCGATTTCGTACGGGCGAGATAAAGTGGACCGATGAGGGAACTGTTGCTCATTGGGAATGATCCTAATTTCAATTCCTAACGACACACCTTTTCACGGACGAACTTGACTGCATGCATTCGACGACACGCTACGAACCGCAACCGACGATCACGCTACGTGGCTCGACCGTTCGAGAAACGGATCCCAAGCTGCTTGCGCGTTACGACGACCTGACTCGTAACGCCAAGGTGAGTTGGACGGGTCACTACAACCTGCTCAAGTTGCTTGGTCGTGGTGGGCAAGGCGAGGTTTATCTCACCGAGTATCGGGGCACTGATGGCTTCACCGTTCCCGTGGCGATGAAGATCTTCTCGCCCGAGAAGTTTGCGGACCGCCGCGCGTACGAAGAATCGATGTTGCGAGTCGCGTCAATCGCCGCCCGCGTCGCCCTGATCCAGCACGACAACGTGCTCGACGTGCAGAATTTTTTCGAGCGGGATCGCATCCGCATCATGATGATGGAGTGGGTCGACGGTTACGACTTGCGCCAACTCACGTCACCGCGATGTCTCGAGATTCTCGAGGGTCGGGTCAGCGGGCGACGATGGAAGTACATCAACGAAGTCATTTTGACCGACGGCCCCGAGCAACTTCGTTTCAAGGCCGGGGTAGCGGTTGCGATTGTTCGCGAGTGTTTGGCGGCATTGGCCGCATTGCATCGCGAAGGAATCGTTCACGGCGATGTGAAGCCTGCGAACATCATGCTGAAGCGGTCCGGTCACGTAAAATTGATCGATATGGGGTCCGCATTCGACTATCGAACGCCCCCGCGCGATCGTGAATGCACGCCACTTTACGCGGCACCCGAAGTTCTCGAGAACTACGAATCGACGCCGCGAAGCGATTTGGCGAGCGTCGGGTACGTGTTGATCGAATTGCTCAGTGGTACGAACCCGTTCTCGGGAATCACGGCCTACCGAGATATGTTGCACGCGAAGCGAGAATTACCGAGCCGGCTCCACGAGGTGTTGCCGGAGGACGTGGTCCGCAACGAGTTGCTCATGAACTTCTTGCGAGGATTGATCGCGCCGGATCCCAATCGCCGATTCCCCAGTGCCGAAGCCGCTGAGCATGTTGAGCAGGGTGCAGCCGCCTTTCATCGCCAGTTGATTTTGAGCAACATGGCGACGGAGTACGATAACGATATTCGCGTTTGGCTCGAAGAGCTGCGACGACTCGAATCCGAGTGAACCGTCTATGACTGAACAACACTTGCAAGCGGCGATGCAAGCCGCTCGCGCCGGCGCCGCCGAGCTGATGTCACGCCGAGATTCGTTCGTCGCGCGTGAGAAGGCGTTCAAGGACCTGGTCACGGACGCCGACTTGGCATCGCAAACGGTGATCCGTCAAATTCTATCGACGGCGTTCCCGGGCGACGACTTCGTCGGTGAAGAACACGGCGAGAATCGACCGTCCGAAAGTGTGCGACGAGGTGACGTCGATGCCCCCGCGTGCTGGGTGGTCGATCCGCTCGATGGGACCGTGAACTACGTTCATCGCATGAGCGGCTTTGCCGTTTCCATTGGCTACTACCGCGCCGGGAAAATGGTGCTCGGTGTGATCTACGATCCGAGCACGGATGAGATGTTCCATGGCGTCGATGGAGGAGGCGCATATTTGAACGGGCGACCGATGCGCGTCAGTGGATGCAGTGAGATTGCGACCAGTTTGATTGCCTGTAGTTTTCCGGCGGGCATCAAGGCCGATTCTCCAGAACTCTCGCGGTTCGCGCGAGTCATCGAGCATAGCCAATCGGTGCGTCGGCTCGGTTCGTGCGCGCTCAACATGTGTTACGTCGCGGACGGTCGCTTGGATGCCTATTGGGCCAGTCACGTTTCCGCCTGGGACTCAGCCGCTGGGACGGTCATCGCGAGGGAAGCCGGTGCCGTCCTCACGGCCTACGACGGCGGACCGCTTGACGATTGGAAGCCACAATTTTGCTTGAGTGCGACGAGTTCGCTCCATCAAACATTGCTCGGTTTGATCAATCACTCGTAGCGAGATTTCAAGCAATCGCTATCGCCAGTACGGGGCGATCCAAAACAGCGCCCAGGCCGGAATGGTGACGAGATTGATGATCCAAGTGATGATCAATCGAAACCGCTGCGAGCCGTCCGCGTAGGCGTGCTTGGGGATCCGGAGCGTCAGTAGCAATGAATACAAATTGACGAGCGGTGGCAGGATCAACATGCCGACGATCGATGCCGTCAACGCGCGTCGCACGTCATCGCGAACTTCATCACTAACGCTTGGAGTCGGCCACTTCCGGGCCGTCGGCGAATCGACGTCGCTGCTAACACCGAACGGGCGGTACGGATTGCTATCTTCTCGCCTGGCAACGGAGTCGCTGGCTGGCACCGAGAACCCGGCATCGGTTTCGCTGGGGGAAAACTTGTCGCCATCGCCATCGTTCTCCGGGCGCTCGCCGCGATCGGCGCTCGTGCGTTCTTTGTTACAGCTCCAGCAGATATCGAACGCGGGTTCGTTCGCTTCGCCGCAACGCGAGCATGTCCAGCGGGATGCAGCGGCGAGTTGAGCCTCGTCCGCACGCAAAATCTCGACCGCGAGAGCGTGATCTGCGGGAGCGACTTCAAGACGGATCAAGCGATTGGTCCCGGCGCCACCCATCCCCAAAGCAGTCGCCGCATCCGTGCCGGTGAGGAAGGCTTGAATGCCGGCTGCGGCCAGGCGGATACGAATCGTCTCCGCCGTGAACGCGTCGGGATAATCCGAAATGGATACGAGGGTAGGCTTCGACATTCGCCTTAGGAATAGAAGTTGTACGCAGAGTTGCGAGGATCAAAATCGGCATCGGTGAGTCCGACGTTGATCTTCAAATCGAGGTAATTGTACTCCTCGATCACTTCCAACTCGGCACCCGGCGATCGCGGCCAATCGAAGGCCACGTAGCGGATCGGAATATTATAAACGTCGTCAATGAAGACTTGAGCTTGGTAGAAGTCCAATTCAGGGCGGCGAGTCGGTTGGTTCACTTGCAACACGGTGCAGGTGCGATCTTTGACGCGTGCGTTCTTGCGAAAGTCACACGTGACGTCGTTGTATTGACGTGCCGTTTCGCCTCGCTCGATCAGCTTCACGATCAAGTTCTCGACACCGACTTCGGTCATCGGATAGCGTTGGCCACGCATCGCGAGCATCCCCGTGGGCGGCAAATTCACGGTGGGCAGAAAGCGTCCCTTGAATCCGCCTTCGTGAGCAACGATGTTTCCGTCGTTCGAGTTTTCGACGTAGATCACCTCGCGTCCCTTCACCGTCGAAGGTTTCAAGAAACCCAGGTAGACGCTGAGTGGCTGGATGACTTGTCCGTTTTGGACTTTGCGATTGCGAATCTTGGCGTACATGTATTCGTGATCGCCCAACGTTCCATCGATGCGTTCGCGTTTGACGAGCATCGCGGTGTAGTCGCGAACATTGTCGCGGCTGTTGACGAGCCCTGAACGGGCAATTTCCAATGCCCGATCCAGAGGGTGGGCGACCGCGGAAACCTGGGCCAGCGTCGTGGCACTGGCGACCCGATGCACGGGTTCACTCAATACGGGTTCATCGGCGAACGAGTTTCCCGACCCCAGTAAACCGTGGGTCGCGCTGGCGGCGGCAAAGGATCCAAGAAATGAGACAAAATGTCGTCGTTGGAGGTGCATGAGCTTCCCTGCTTCTGTCTGTGTGTGCTGTCGCAGCGTGCGTGCCGCTATCTACCCGAGGTTATCGACACGCCAGACGCTTGAAAGTGACCGAAGTCAAGCGAGCACATCGAAGTGCTGCAATCGGTGCGACCCGACCGACGAAACGCGACCCGACCGACAAAACGTGTTCAGCCGAATGCCTCTTCGCTTGAGTGTTGTGCACGACCCTAGTCCTTGCCGAGGTTTCATGACTAGTGCAAATCACATCCGACGATATTTGGGGGGGCGATTCCTCTCGCTGAAAAGAAAACAGGTGAAGAAACTGCGGGCGGGCTCGGTTACAATGGCCGCGTGCTACGGCGTCGATTCTCGCGACTGCCATTGGGCTGAGTTCCCTCCCTCACTCTTGAAGCGGATTTGCGATGCGATTTTTCGGACCTCGATTGCTTTTGGTTTGGCTGCTCGGTGTTGGCTTGTCGATGCCGTCGGTCATGGCGGCTGAGACTCAAAACATCTTATTGATTGCGGGTAAACCGTCGCACGGCTACGGATCGCACGAGCATTACGCGGGCTTGAAGATCCTCGAAGAATCTCTCAACGCCAGTAGTGATTCGCTGCAGGTAACGGTCGTCCGTGGCTGGCCCGAGGATCCGAAGCTCGTCGACGAAGCCGACTCGATCGTGATTTATTGTGACGGCGGTGGCGGGCACTTGGCGATTCCGCATCGCGATGTTCTGCGCAAGAAGCTCGCGGCGGGGTGCGGCTTCGTTTGTTTGCATTACGCGGTCGAAGTCCCCAAGGGTGACATCGGTGATGATTGGCTCGAGTTTTTGGGTGGTTACTTCGAAACCGACTGGAGTGTGAACCCACACTGGATCGGGGACTTCAAGTCGTTGCCCGAGCACCCCATCACGCGCGGTGTGAAACCGTTCGCCACGAACGACGAATGGTACTTTCACATGCGATTCAATCCGGCCAAAAAAGTGATCCCGATCCTGGCGGCGGTCGCTCCCGAAGACACGATGCGTCGTGAAGATGGGCCGCACAGCGGCAACCCCGCCGTTCGCAAGAGCGTAGCGGCGGGCGAACAGCAAGTCGTTGCTTGGGGATTCGAGCGTGATGGCGGGGGCAAGTCGTTTGGCTTCACCGGCGGCCACTATCACTGGAACTGGGGCCACGAAGATGTCCGCCGGTTGGTGACCAATGCGATTCGCTGGACGGCTGGGGAAACGATCGCTGAGTCCGGCTCGACGCTGCGTGAGGCATCGCTGCCAAAGCTATTGGAAAATCAAGACTACGAAGCACCCAAGAACTTTTCGCCTGAAAAGATCGCGGAAGAGTTTCATTTGACATCGACCGGGAACTCACCGGCTGCGACGTCTGGAAAACCACGATTGCTCGACATCACACCCACGGTGACTACGGAAACGAGTCGGCATCGCATCGAAATGGAAGTTTCGATCGCCGGTGTTCGTGATTTGTATTTGGTGGCGACCGATGGCGGTAATGGATTCAGTTGTGATTGGATTGACTGGATCGATCCGACGATCACGGGAAAGCAAGGTTCCAAATCGCTCGTCGATCTCGATTGGGTTTCCGCCACCACCGGGTGGGGTAAAGTTCACAAGGATGCGAATTGCGAAGGCGACACGTGGTTGGTTCGCGAGGAGAAAGTGGGCAGCCGATGCATCGGTGCACACGCGGGCAGTGTCATTCACTTCCGACTTCCCGAGGGCTACGAGACGCTGAGCGTAATCGCGGCGCTTGACAGCGGCGGGACTCGCCAGCATGAGGGCAGAGATTCGAGTGTCCGTTTCGCGGTATTTGCGGACGCACCGCCGATTAATCTCGCGGGTTTTGAGTCCGCACTCGGAGATTCGATGCGTGACGCGAGCCAAGCGACGGCGGGTTTGAGTGTCGCCGCCGGCTTGCAAGCCACTTTGGCGGCGAGTGAACCGGAGCTGCGCAGTTTGACGAATCTCGACATCGACGATCGAGGACGGATTTGGGTTTGCGACGTGATGAACTATCGCCAGAACGCCGGATCCAGACCCGAAGGCGATCGCATTCTGATCCTCGAGGACACCACCGGTGACGGCGTGGCCGACTCCGTGAAGACGTTTTATCAGGGGAGCGATATCGATTGCGCCATGGGCATTTGCGTGCTCGGCAATCAAGTCATCGTCACCGCCACGCCGACCGTTTGGCGTTTCACCGACAACGACGGCGATGATGTACCGGACTCCAAGGAAGCGATGTTCACCGACGTCGGCCAACCCCAGCACGACCACTCGGCGCACTCGTTCTTGTTCGGCCCGGATGGCAAACTTTATTGGAACTTTGGCAATACGGGTGGCCAAGTCAAAGACGCCAACGGGCAAACGGTGATCGACATCCACGGTCGACCCGTGGTCGATGACGGCAAGCCGCTTTACGGCGGCATGCCGTTCCGCTGCAACCTCGATGGCAGTGAGTTTGAGGTGCTGGCGCACAACTTCCGCAACAACTGGGAAACGACGATCGACTCGTTCGGGACCTTGTGGCAGAGTGACAATGACGACGATGGCAATCGCGGCACTCGCATTAACTTTGTGATGGAACATGGCAACTACGGTTACCGAGATGAGTTGACCGGCGGCTCCTGGCAACAAGATCGCATCACACTCGAAGCCGAGATTCCGCGACGTCATTGGCACCTCAATGACCCCGGTGTTGTGCCCAACTTGTTGCAAACCGGTGCCGGTTCGCCGTCGGGCATCTGTTTCTACGAAGGCCGTTTGCTACCGGAGCGATTCTGGGATTCGATGATCCACTGTGAACCAGGCGTGAACATCCTTCGCGCCTACCCGACGCGGGTGGATGGCGCCGGATACACGGCGACGATCGAGCCACTCCTCACGGCAACGACTGACAAATGGTTCCGCCCGGCGGACGTTTGCACCGCGCCCGACGGTTCGTTGTTCGTGACCGATTGGTACGACCCAGGAGTCGGCGGTCACCGTCAAGAAGACATCGATCGTGGACGGCTGTTCCGCATCGCGCCGCCTGGGGTCAAGTACACGGTGCCCAAGTTTGACTACAGCACGCCAGACGGTGCCGCCGCCGCACTGAGCAATCCGAATATGGCGACACGCTACAAGGCGTGGCAGGCACTCCATGCCATGGGCGCGGCCGCCGAACCGGCACTCCGATCCATGTATGCGGACGAGAACCCGCTGCATCGTGCACGAGCGCTGTGGTTACTCGGCAAGATCGAATCGCGTGGCAAGCACTACGTCGAGGTGGCGTTCGCAGATTCCGATCCCAACATTCGCATCACGGGAATTAGATTGGCCAAGCAACTCGGCATGAGCCTATCGGAAGTCGGCGCGGCACTCGCGAAGGATGCGTCATCCGCCGTGCGGCGTGAACTCGCCGTCGCGCTTCGCTATGACAAGTCCGCTAAGATGCCGCAAGTTTGGGCGACACTCGCCCAGTCGTATGACGGCCAAGACCGCTGGTACCTCGAGGCCTTGGGGATTGCGAGTGATGTGCGAGCCGACGAGTGTTTCGATGCTTGGCTTGCGGCCACCGGTGGCTCATGGAATACCGACATCGGACGTGACATCGTGTGGCGAGTGCGAGCGGACAAGGCCGCACCGATGCTCGTTCAATGGATCGCCAATCCCGAGGTGCCGCTGGAGGCGACCAACCGCTTGTTCCGAAGTCTCGAGTACCACGATGCCACTGTGCGAACCGAAGCTCTCAAGAGTTTGCTCGATCTCCGCAACGACGCACTCATCGTTCGTGCGGTCCAGCGGATGGAAGGCGACTACGCCAGCGATCCCCGCGTTCAAGCCGCGGTTCGCCGGCACATCGCTGACCAACGAGGTACGCCGGAATTCCTGAAGCTGGTGAAACAGTTTCGACCCCACGATATGGAATCGATGCTGATCGAGGTGGCGACGTCGACGGCCAACGATTCCGATGCCGTCGAAGCCGTGCGATTGCTCAGCGAAGCGGCGGACGGTCCCCAGCGATTGCGAGACGACCTGCGCGGTGAAAACACGATTGCGGCGGCGAGATTGGCGGAGCTGCTCGGCATGCTCGGCAACGGTCGTTCGGTTCGCATGTTGACCGACACCGCCGCGGATGCAGAGCGGGCTTACGAAGTTCGCAGTGCCGCGGTGAAAGGCCTGGCGAAGAACAATGTCGGCGCCCAGGCGCTGTTGGATCTCGCCGCGGCGGCGAAGTTGCCGGGCGATACGCGGCTGCTCGCCGGTGGCTTGCTCAGCCGATCGAGTGAATCGCGGATCGCAAAGCTCGCGTCGGAATTGCTGCCACAACCCCAGCAAGCGAACCAGGCTCCGCTCGCACCCCTCGATGATCTGGTGAAAATCAAGGGCGACATCACGCATGGTCAGGAGCTATTTCGGACCAAGGCGACGTGCAGCAATTGTCACCTGGTCAGTGGCATTGGAAAGCAAGTCGGTCCCGACCTGACGGAAATCGGCAGCAAGTTGTCTCGAGAGGCGATGTTCACAACGATTCTCGATCCGAGTGCCGGTATCAGCCACAACTATGAGGCTTACTCGGTGTTGCTGGATAGCGGCCAAGTCGTCACCGGCGTGAAGGTGGGCGAAACGGACAACGAGTTCGTGATTCGCACGGCCGAAGCGATTGATCGTACCTTAGCCAAGGATGAGATCGAAGAGATCAAAAAGAGCGAGAAGTCAATCATGCCCGATAACCTCCATCAAACGATCGACCAACAGGGGTTGGTGGATGTGGTTGAGTACCTGATGACCTTGCAAAAGAAGGGTTAACCAACAAGTCCCTCTACCGCCGCGAGCGGGGCGTTTGGTACAGGATGAGCTGAACATCATCCTTGCCCGTCCCGCCGCTCGTGTTTCACGCTCGTAGAGTTTCATGCCAACTCGTTTAACGCGCTACATTCTGGCCGAGATCTTCAAGATCTTCGTCGTCGCGCTCATCGCGTTGACCTTGATGATTCTGTTGATCGGTGTCGGTCGCGAGTTATTGCGCCAGGGCTTGGGTCCAGTCGCGGTGATCCAGTTGTTGCCCTACGTGTTGCCGATTTCGCTTCAGCACGCGGTCCCGGCGACGGCGCTCTTTTCCGTGTGCTGTGTCTACGGACGGATGGCCGCCGATGGCGAAGTCGCAACCGTCAAGGCATCGGGCATCTCGCCGCTCAAGCTCTTGGAACCTGCGATCGTTTTCGCGGCGATGCTCAGCCCCTGTGCGGTTTGGCTTTCCGATGTCGGCGTCGCCTGGGGACGCCCCGGCGTGAACCGCGTCGTGCTGCTGTCGATCGAAGACATCGTCTACCGCGTCTTGCGGTCCCAGCATTCGTACACGTCGGATCATGGATTCTCGATTCACGTTCGCGAAGTCGTCGGGCGTCGCTTGATCCATCCGACGGTGACCGTGCACAACGCGAGCGGAAAACCGCCGATGAAATTGTCCGCCCGGGAAGGTCAACTCATCCTCAATCCGACCACCCAAACACTGACACTTCGCGTTATCGATAGTCAAATGGAAGGCGGCGGCGGATTCCAGGGCATCGTGCCTGGTGAGACCGAAGTCCCAATTCCGTTAGGTAAGAAAGTCGATGAGGACGACGTCAGCCGCCGCAGTCCTGGTGAGCTACCGCTGAGCGTTATCCGCAGCGAACGAGTGCGTCAGGACAATCGCACCCACGCGGTCGTCGGCGAACTCGCCGCACATACCGCGTTCTCGATCCTCACATCGAGAAACGAAGGGATCGCGGGTAACTCGGGTATCGCTATCGAACAATCGCTCGACTATGGCAAGAGCCGATTGTTTCGATTGCACACCGAACCATGGCGTCGCTGGGCCGAAGGCTTCACGTGTTTCTTCTTCGTGCTCGTCGGGGCGCCGCTGGCGATGATCGCGCGGACGAGCGACTACTGGACGACGTTCGGTATGTGCTTTTTGCCAACGCTACTGTTGTACTACCCGCTCTTCATTTTTGGCTTGGATCAAGCCAAAAGCGGAGCCCTACCGCCCTACGGCGTTTGGATCGGTAATATCGTACTCGGATCCATCGGCGTCGTGCTGCTGGCGCGAGTCCGACGCTACTGACGAGGACCCGCCAGGGCTCAGTTCGCTTTGCCTTTGGCTTCCATCTTACCCCACGTGTCACGCAGGGGGACGGTGCGGTTAAAGACAGGTTTACCGGGTCGGGAATCGGGATCCGTGTAGTAGTAACCGAGACGTTCGAACTGGAAATGTTGACCGGCCTCGGCGTCGGCCAGGGCCGGTTCCACGAACGCCTCCGTGATGGTTAGTGAATCTGGATCTAAATGGTCCAGGAACGTCTTACCAGTACCGGCATCGTCGGGATTTTCGCGAGTGAACAATCGTTCGTAGTTGCGAACCTCGACGCGAGCGGCGTGCTCGACGCTGACCCAGTGGATGGTGCCCTTCACCTTGCGGCCGGACGTGTCCGAGCCACTTCTCGATTGCGGGTCATAGGTGCAAAGCACTTCGATGACTTTGCCATCAGCATCCTTGACCACATCATGGCAATCGATGATGTAACCACCCCGCAACCGTACGTCACCGCCCGGTTTGAGGCGGAAGTACTTTTTGGGTGCGTCCTCGCGGAAGTCCTCCTGTTCGATCCACAAATGCTTCGCAAAGGGGACCTCGCGCATGCCAGCGGATTCGTCCTCGGGGTTGTTCGCGGACTCGACCAAATCCGTTTGCCCGTCCGGCCAATTCGTGAGGGTCAATTTCAGTGGGTCGAGCACCGCCATCCGTCGCGGCGCGGTCGCATTGAGGTGATCCCGAATCGCATTCTCGAGACGAACAATTTCGATGGTGCTGTTGAACTTTGCGATGCCGACATCCGCACAAAAATTGCGGATCGACTCCGGGGTGTAACCGCGACGGCGCAATCCCGAGATCGTCGGCATCCGAGGATCGTCCCAGCCGTTGACGTGTTTCTCTTTGACGAGTTGCAACAGCTTGCGCTTGCTCATCACCATGGTGGTGATGTTCAACCGCGCGAATTCGATCTGGCGTGGATGGTGAATTCCGAGCGACTTGCAAAACCAATCGTAAAGTGGCCGATGGTTCTCGAACTCGAGTGTGCAAATTGAAAACGTGATGCCTTCGATCGAGTCGCTTTGTCCAAGAGCCCAATCGTACATCGGGTAGATGCACCAGGTATCGCCCGTGCGATGGTGTTGCGAACGAAGGATGCGATACATCACCGGGTCCCGCAAGTTCACGTTCGGCGAAGCCATGTCAATCTTGGCCCGCAACGTCCTCGACCCGTCGGCGAATTCGCCCGCCTTCATGCGGCGCAGCAGATCAAGGTTCTCTTGGGGGCTGCGATCACGATGGGGGCTGTTTCGGCCCGGTTCGGTCAACGTTCCGCGGTACTCGCGAGTTTGGTCGGGCGTCAGATCGCAAACGTAGGCGTGACCAGCTAGGACAAGCTTTTCAGCCCAATCATAAATTTGGTCAAAGTAATCGCTGGCAAAGAACATTTCGTCCCACTGGAAACCCAGCCAATGGACATCCGCCTTGATCGACTCGACGTATTCCGTTTCTTCCTTGGCCGGGTTCGTGTCGTCAAACCTCAGATTGCAAGTACCGTTGTACTGGTGGGCGAGGCCAAAGTTGAGGCAAATACTCTTGGCGTGACCGATGTGCAGGTAGCCGTTGGGCTCGGGCGGAAAGCGAGTCGCTACCCGGTCGTATCGACCCGCCGCCAAGTCCGCGTCAATCGCTTGCTCGATGAAGTGCTTGGTCGGACGTTTTTCTTGGGGCTCGTTCACTCGCGTCTACTCATTGCGTGGACTGAATCGCTAACCACCGTAACTTAGCGAACGCCGCGCGATTGTCGAAGGACCTGAACCTGGACTGGACCTGAACCTTGGCTAAGCCGATGGCGATTCCGCTACCGCCGCTTCGTCTTCAGACACCTTCAGGGAGCGGATAAAGTTAATCAGGTGCCACACATCATCCTGTTCGAATTCGCCGGCCAGAAACGTTGCCGCAGGCATTGGCGATCCCGGGATACCGACTGCGATGCGGCGGTAAAGATCCTCCGAGGTCGATCCGCCGTGGAAGGCGCCCTCGGCAAAGTTTCGCGGCAAGGCGTTGATGGGTGGCAAGGCGCCTCGAGCGAGGAGCGGAATCAAACTCTCGCGGTTCGCGGGATCGAGACCCACGCGAGCGGTCCAGTCCTTGGTCCAGTCATCATAGTCGGTCGTTTGGCCGTTCCCCAATCCTGTCTCGCCGTGGCACTTGCTGCACGACGCAACTTTGCCGACAAAGAGCTCTTTGCCACGCTCGACCGAGGCTACGAGATCTGCCGCTTGAGGCCCTTGGCTAAGCGACACAAACTCTTCGTGCGAATCCGCAATCGGCAGATTCGCGGGTCGCTCGGGGACTTCGAATACATCGTCCTCCGCTTCGAGCCAAGCGTCGCCGATCTCGGCGACAAATTCCTCGGCGTACTCCCAAGCCTCGGTGAACTTGGACTGTTCGGTCGGATCAATGCTCTCCGCCAGCTTGGGGTCGATGACTCGATCTCCGCCTTCGATATCTAGCTCCATGGCTGCATCGTCGATCAGCATCCGTTCGAGCTCGCCGCGCCACGACAGGTAGATGACATAGTCGGTCAGGGATTGGATATCAGCCTCGGTGAGTTCGGCGATCTTGCCCATGGCCGTTCCCGTGATCCCGTTGCGAATGAGCTTGGCGATATCTTCACGAACAGGCTTCGCGCCTCGCGAGGTTGACTTGAACTTAAAAACGCCCATGCGGTAGTCGCGCGGGTAGGGTGTCAACACCGCACCGGTGATGCCACGACCATTGCCGGTGACGCCGTGGCAGCGGACGCAGTGCATGTCGTAGAGCCCACGACCGTCGACGTCCAATCGACCGGAGGCGCGGACGAGGTTCTGCATGTCGACAATCGAAGCAAGATCGTCATCCTTGGTAACCACCTCGGGCAGCGCCGGCGCGTCGGGAGTTCCAAACATCCGATCCACGATCCACGAAACATCGGCAGACGTTTGCTCCATCGGAATCGAATCCTTGACCTGGTACTTCATCGCTTGAACGAGGTTGGGTTCGAACATGCGCGGAGATTCTTGACGACAACCCGTCAGCAACAGAATCGCCGTCGCTGCAGCGGCGAGGCACCAAACTTGGACATAAACTCGGTGATGTGCCGCGATCGTTTCCAGCGACAACAGGGAACCCGTGGCGATCGAGTTAGGCTCCACTACAGTGCGATCCATTGTATCCATGCCATATTCCCTGAGTAATGAAGCGTCGATTTCAGCTTTCGAAATCTTATCAAGAACCGACAGCGAAACTAGCGATTAACGCCACAGGAGTCGCTGGAATAGGTCGGCGCGACGAAATGACGCGTGCGGGAACGCTCAGCCTACGGTGTGAAGGCGCGAAACGTGTTCCGCAGCGGCTGGCCAGGTATGTACACCTTCGGCCGCACAATGACTGGCCGTGTCGCGATCGGGACTACAGCCACGGGAACCGAGTAGATCCCCGCCACGGGAACTCGGTAGGCCGCCACGGGAACTCGGTAAGCCGCGACGGGAACTTGGTAGGCCGCGACGGGAACTTGGTAGGCCGCGACGGGAAGTGCGGCCGCCACGGGAGCGACCGATCGCCCAGGGACCGAGTACGCCACAACGGGCTGAACAAGGCCAGCCGAGGGAGCGTAAAAACTACTGTAACCGTACGAAGGATACCCGTAACTTTGAATCGGGGCGTAGCCGTCGGCGGGGCCAATCGGAATCGGTGCGGGTGGGTAGTAACCGAATTGGGCGGGGACGGTACCGGCTAGGACATTTAGGAGCAGTATCGCGATCGCGACCTGAATTACTTGCATTCGTTTCATCTGCTGGTTCCTCGTTGGGGAGCTATTGATTACTCTATTAAAGGTGCACCTCACCAAATGTCTAGTAACGAAATGGGATCCACGGGGTAGTGGAGACCAGCGGTGTGTGGGTGATCCACCCATTTTGGGGATATCCTCAAGTTGACAGTGTACGGACCCCCTGCTGAGTCGGTATCATGTTGTTGTAGCTCGGGCGTGGGGCGAGTCCAGTTTAAGCCAGCTTTTAGCTCCGTGAACGCCGGTGGGCATTCACGAGCAAGCATTGCCAAAGACCCTCTGCGGTGGCATCACACCGTTTGTGATGGCTTACTGAGATCGAAGGCGACCAATTTTCAACCTTATCGACGGAAAAATAATGAACAAAAAAGTTTTGATTGTTGATGATCACGAGATCATACGCTTGGGCCTCCGGCTGACGCTGGAGAAGGCCGGAATGACGATTTCAGACGAGGTTTCCACAGCGGCTGCGGCATTGGAATGTGTTCAAAAGAACACTCCCGACGTGGTGCTCATGGACATCCGCATGGAGGGCGGCGACGGGCTCAATGCCCTCGGTCGGATGAAGCTCGACTTTGCTGAGCTACCAATCGTGTTGTTCTCAGCCTACGACAACCCGACCTACATCGCTCGTGCGGTAGCTCTCGGCGCCGCGGGCTATGTGCTCAAGAGTGCCCCGACGGAGCGTTTGATCGAGGCATTGACGATCGCTTTGTCAGGCGAGTCGGCATGGACCCGCGAAGAGCTTCGTCGCGTCACGGGAGCCTTGGCGACACCTCGGTTGAGCCAAGATATCGAAGTGCCGTTGACTCAGCGTGAGAGCGAAGTGCTTCGTCAGATGGCCCTCGGTTTGACGAACAAAGAAATCGCGAAAATGCTCGGCATCAGCTATGAGACCGTGAAGGAGCATGTTCAGCACATCCTTCGTAAGATCGGTGTCAGCGACCGAACCCAGGCTGCGGTTTGGGCTGTTCGCAAGAACTTGGTCTAACGCTGAGAGACGGGCATGGCGAAGACGGATCTCGCTCGCTTTGAGCTGCGACTTGACCAGCATTCATACGCGTATCGAACGCCGATGAAATTCGGCGGTCGCGTCGTGACGGATGTGACCGTGTTGTCCGTCGAGTGCGAGGCTGAATCCGGCGTGGGTCGAGCGATCGGGCTCGGATCGATGACTTTGGGCGTCGCTTGGGCGTGGCCCGGTTCGACGATCCCCGATGACCGAAAACTGAAATTAGTACTCGAACTCGCCGGTCGCTGTAGCGTCGCAATCGCCGGCGCCGGCCAGGCCGGTCACCCGCTTGATCTTTGCCATCGGTTCGCGCCGCTGCGAGATTCGATCGCGATTGACGTGGCCCGTGATCATGAATTGAAAGAGCCGATTCCGGAGTTGGCGGTTCTGCTAGCCGCGTCGCCGATCGAAGCCGCGTTATTCGATGCTCACGGGAAGGCCGCCGGAAAGAGTTCGTACGAATTGCTCGCGCGTGAGCACCTTCCCAATGACCTATCGCGTTATTTGGATGATTCCTACACGGGTTTGTTTCTCGACCAATTCGTGCTGCCCAAGCCGATCGCCTCATTGCCGCTTTACCATCTCGTCGGCGCCTTGGATCCGCTCAGCACCCGTGACCTCGAATCGCCGATTGGCGACGGGTTGCCCGAAACACTTGGTGATTGGATCCTGCGAGACGGATTGTCGCATTTAAAGATCAAGCTCGCGGGGGATGACCTCGATTGGGATCTTACGCGGGTGCTTCGTGTGAACCAGGTCGCCAATGAGCACGCCCCTGCCAGTGACCGTGCCTGGTCATTCTCGCTCGACTTCAACGAGCGCTGTGAAAGCGAAGACTATGTCTTGGAGCTATTGGAAAAATTGAGCTCCGCCTCGCGTGAAGTGATGCATCGGATTCGCTACATCGAGCAACCCACCCATCGTGATTTGGAGCGATACCCGGACAACACGATGCACCGCGTCACGGAAATTTTGCCAGTGGTCATCGATGAAGCATTGATCGGACTCAAGAGTTTGAGGGTGGCCGTTGGGCAAGGCTACAGCGGCATTGCGCTCAAAGCGTGCAAGGGACATGCCGAAGCGTTGCTGATGGGTGCGGTGGCGGTGCACGAAAATCTCTACCTCTGTGTCCAGGACCTCACTTGTGTTGGCGGAAATCTGCTTCATTCCGCATCACTCGCATCCCATTTCCCTGGGGTCGCGGCGATTGAGAGCAACGGACGCCAGTATTGTCCCGCCGGGAACGCAGGCTATACCGACGGACGTTTTCGCAGCTTTTTTGAAGTTCGTGGCGGTACCGTCCCGACGGGATTACTCGACGGGCCCGGTCTCGGTTTTTAGATCGCTACGCCGCAAATCGACTTGGCGAGATGGATGTCGATGGTGCAGCACTGATGATGCTGCCAACCCCTTCGAGCGTGTGCAACAGCGTTTCGATTCGCAAGGGTTTGGTGAGCACGAGATCGATGCCACCGGCGATGGCTCGCGACGCGGCGAGGTAGCAGGGGTTGTTCGTCAGCCACACGTTGGCGGCGCGAGATCGACCACCGGGTGCGGATGGTCGGTCACGACCGAGTCGTTTCGACCAGTCACGACTCGACGTCGCAAACGCCACCGAATCATCCCACCACAACAGGTCGAAGTTCCGCATGCGATGCGAGTGCGCCGTCGGCAACCACACCGCAGCGACGGCCGCTCCGCAGGCCAAGTCCATGAGCGTCTCGGCGTTATGGAATTGGTCGGCGATAATCCCGAGCGAACGTGGGGCTAAGTATTGAACCGAGCCTGGGGATCGCGTCGCATCGGCCATCCACCCGGGAAGGTGCTGGTGCCATTGGTGCAAATAGCATGTCGTGGATGAGCGAACCGACTCCAACGATCGATCGACGCTGCGACGCATCGCCCCCGCGCAATGCGGTCCCTCGAGAGTCAACCAATCGGCATCGCAGTAGCGTTTGGCCGCCGTCTGCAGCAGCGACTGAGGCAGCGGGCTGCGATCGACTCGAGCGACGACGACCCAGCGAACGTTGCTCGCCGGTCTTGCGGCTGCGTCAGCAAAATCGACGCGATGAGCCATTTGTGCGGAGCTCAATTCGCAGTACTCGTAAGCATCGCGAAACGCAGCGGACTGGCGCTGGCCGATCCACAACGTCGTGTAAACCGGAGGCTCGCCCCCAGCCGGAGAAACCGAACGGGGCAAACGATGGGCGTGCGACGTCATGACAACGGCTCCTGGGAATGCGATCGTCGGTTAGGCCGACTTCGATTCGTCGAGCCGCGTTTCAGCGTCCTGCAAGCAATGCCACGCGTCGCCGGGTGACTGGCACTGGCGAAGTTGGCTGAGCAATTCAGCGTCGGCAATGAGTCGGCTGATTCGGGCCAGGATACGAAGGTGGACGGCGTCGTCGAAAGAGCAGATCAAGAAGAATATATCGGTCGCGTGGCCGCGATCCGAGAACGGGATCGCTGAAGGGCAGATGCCGAGCGCGAGAATGCTGTCGGCCAAAATCGAGGTCTGCGGTCGCCGCGGGTGAAGCAGTGCGACGCCGGAATCGAGTGCGGTGGGATGCAATTGCTCGCGGGCTTGCACGGCATCCGCCATCGCCGGGGCATCCCACATCAGCCCGCCCTCGGTTGCGAGTGTGCACATCGACCGGATCACCGAACCGCGAGTTCGCGCTTCGAGCGGCACCGCAATGCGTTCGACGCTGCAGAGCTCACTGATCGATCGAGCGTCGGAATGGGATTGGCGGTCACCGACGCCGGCCGCACGATCGAGTACTGCTTGAACCTTATCCAGGTCTTCAATGTCACCGACACCAATCCGTTCCTCGAGCCAATGGTGAATTTCCGCTTCGCTGAAACGCCACTCGCCGCCGACTCGCCGTCCAGGTAAGCGTTCGCGCATGGCCATCTTGTTGACTTGCTCGGGCGTCAGGTGCAAGTAAGCGGCGAGTTGTGCAACGTCGAGGTCTTCCATAGCAACCGCACAGTCCTGCAAACGGATCTGTGGATCACAGACCCTCGGGAACATTCGTGAACGAAGCGATTCCCCATCGGATTCGCGTTTGCGAGCATTGTAGGAGGTGTGACCATGATTCCCTACGCCCCCAACTCGCCTTGACCGAGACACCGCCGAATCGTTAGTTGCTCATTTAGAGGCCCGGCCGTGCGCTGGCGATTCTTGAACCAATTTTCTGAATATCGTTGGCGTGATGCCGTTGAGCGACAACACGAACTGTGCGACACGAAGCTCCACGCGAATCGGCGCTGGGGATGGGAGCCTCGTGCACGGGTTGCTTCGTGACTTGCGTGCGGGCTCGATCGCAATGGCGTGGATGTGTTGCACGGGGATGTTGTGTTTCACGGGGACATCACTGGGGCAAACGGCGCGACTACCGAGCGGTTCGTCGGCGCCCCTGTCGCAATCGATGGTCCCGCGCGGTGGCTCGCCCGTCGACATTCCGCAAACCAATTTGACTCCGATTGGCCAACCCGGTTTCTCAGCACCTGGGTTCGCGGGTCCGCCTGGATTCTCGGGACCGCCACGGTCCGCGACGCTCGGCAATCCTGTCTTCGATCCCTACAACAGCGGCCAAGGTGCGGGCGCGTACCAACCTGCGTTTGCTCCTGGCGCTCTGCCCTCCTCCAATCCGAATGCCAGTGGGGGACTACTGGGCGGATTGTTTTCTCAAGCACCGGCCGCACCAGTCGGCTACGGTCCCTACGGCGGCGGAGCGACGCCGAACTATGGCCAACCGAGCTACGCTCCGCCTCCCACTTACAACCCCACTCCGAGTTACGGTTCCCCGTATGGCGGTGCGCCGGGATTTGCGACAGCGCCGCCGCCGGGCGCCGCACCGCTGAGTGGCCCTGGGTTCAATGCCCCGAGTTACGGAGCGAATCCTGGCTACGGCGCACCGAGTTATCCCAACACGATCTATCCGTCCGGTGCGCCTTCGACGTTGTTTCCTGGAGGCATGTTCGGATCTGCGGGCTTCAACGGCGCCAGCAACAGCGGGTTCTCAGCCTACCGATTGCTGCAAGGCCCACGACTTCGTCATACCTTCATCAACGCGGGCGATGGGCAAGACGATTTGCAAATCAATGACACCGACGCATCCATCGCGTTCGCGTTTCCAAATTTCTTATACTCGAATCAACCTATCTATGTCGTGCCGTCGTTCTCGCTGCACCTGTGGGATGGGCCGCAATCGACATCGGGAGCCGACTTACCCGGCAGCGCCTTTGACGCATTCTTGGATGTGGGTTGGCAATCAGATCCGAATCAAATGTTTGGCGCCGAGTTGGGCGCGCGCGTGGGCGTATTCAGCGACTTTGATGCGATTAGCAGCGACAGTCTCCGTGTGATGGGCAAGGGGTTGCTCTCGTTTCGCCTCACCCCCGCAGCCACACTCAAGGGCGGTGCCTACTTCATCAATCGCGAGGAACGCCAATTCGTTCCCGCATTCGGCTTGTTGTATCAACCCAATCCGTACACGCGTTTGGATATCTACTTTCCCGAGCCTAAGTTCGCGACTTACTTGCGGACGCTCGGCACCTACGATGTGTGGGGCTATGTCACCGGTGAGTACGGCGGTGGTGTGTGGACGATCAAACGCGATAGCGGTGAAGAGGACATTGTCGACATGTACGACTACAAGATCGCGGCGGGCCTCGAGTGGGGTGAAAGCAACGCGATTCGCGTCGGTCGCCGGACCGCGTTCGCCGAAATCGGTTACGTCTTCAACCGCGAGTTGAAGTATCAAAGTAAGCCGGACCAAACATTCGACTTGAACGAAGGCTTCTTCGTTCGCGCCGGATTCGGGTACTAAATTGCCAGCAGTGATACTCCGTCAAGATCCCTGCCTGTTTGCATCATCGCGATCGAAAGGCGAATTTGCTTGCGTTCAGGATCGATCGCGGGGCGAATGATCTCTCGCGAACTCGACTCCAATTCGATCCGTTCGCCGTGGAGATTCAACAGCACCGGAAACGCGTAACCGCTGCGTGGACGACGAATCACTCGCGCCACTTCACCGCTATCCAGCTCGACGGAGCTGCCCAGGGGAAAAAGTGTCTCCGTCGCCAAGAAAGCACAAACCACCTTTGGATCAAACTTTCCTCGCGTCGCTTGATGCAGCAACATCCCCAGCGCATCGTGGGGAACGATCGGCGGTCGGTTGAGACTCGCACTCGTCAATTGCAGAAAGGCATCCACCACATTCAAGATGCGCGCGTGAAGGTGGATCCGACGGCCGCTCATCCCGCGTGGGTAGCCCGTGCCATCATATTGTTCGTGAAGCTGTTCAATGCCAGACTCGACCCCCTGGGTCAGCTCCGTGGCCTGGCGCAGATAGTCGAGGGTCACTTGCGGATGCTTTTGGTGCTCCCACAAGTCGGCTTCGGTCAATGGCTGAGTCGGATCGGTGAACTTGGAGTCCATCATCAGCAGCCCGATGTCGTGCAGCAGTCCTGCGGTCCCCAACTCAACCGTTTTGGTGCCGTCGAGTCCGAGCTCTACCCCCACAGCCATCGCCATCACCGCCATGCGAATGCTGCGCTGAGACAAATCGTCATCCTCATCGCCAGCGACGAAACTACCGAGCGTTTGATCGCAATCATCAACGATCGCACGTGCGTATGCGTCCGAGATGTCGCCGCATGCGGACACCGATGCCTCGTCGAGCCCGGCCTTGGTTGGCACCAATCCCTCGAGCATCTTGCGAGCATTGGAGAGCGCGTCGCTCAACCGCGCACTGCGACGTGAATTGAGACCCTCATCGTGCCGGTCAACCAGCATCGACTTGAGCGGCTGCGACTCAAGCCAAACGCGCGGAAGCACCGGCGCCTCTTGCTCATCGCCATGGTAGTCATCGACGCTCGCAGCTTGCTCAGTGCGCGAATGAAGCTGGCCACGCAGTAGCTCTGCGTCGCCTTCGTCGACTTCGATCTGTTCAATACCCCGCTCGCGCAATCCATCGAGTAACTCCTTCGTAATCGGAGTCGTCGAATCTACCAGCAATAAACCGGTCTCATCCTGGATCGGATGGTCACAGCAACTGCCGATCTGGATGTCATCGAGCGAAAGTGAGACGGTGCCTGCCCGCGCCATTCTTCACCACTTTCTTGATTCAGTAACAATTTCCGGGCATCTGTTTTGCCCTTCGAGCAACGATTTTGCTCGTCAAATAAACGCTACGTCGAGAATGAACCCGTGTCGGGATCATCAACGCATGAACAACCTCGATGGCAGATCTGTGACAGCGTCATGAGTTACATTGCAACGAATATTCAATCGGTAGGGATCGTTCGTAGCTGAAACGCTCGGCGGTTGATTGATCATTCCTTCTGACCGACGGCGGTAATGATTACACCGGCGATAATGAGCAAAGCGAGAAAAACGAGTGCGATCCAGATCCAAAGCGGGGTCCGGTACTTGATGTGCGGCGTCGCGGCCACAGCGCGGCGATAGCCGTCGCTGCAGACATAAGCACCCTTTTCGGAGAACATCAGCATCAAAATGTAGACGCTGATGATGGTTCCGACGGGGAATCCGATCAGCCCAAGAACCGCGAACAAGCCCGCGGTGACGCGTGCCCAGTTCTGCAGGCTTCGTAATCCATATCCGATGAACGCGTAGAGCGTGCCGAAGCTGAGGTAGGCGACGCACATGCCAATCACAAATCCCGCTTCCGCTGCGCCCGGCGCGGCTTGGCCGGCCATCCTCACCACGCCGACAATTCCCGCAGCGGCGGCAAGCATCGTGGCGCCGGCACCGCAATAATAAAGCAGACCGACTCCACGAATCGACGCTTCGTGCTTGAGGTACTCGTGACGGATCCCATCCGTCGGGCCGCCGCCGCTGTGTGCGGCGAGCGAATGCACGGACGAGGTTGGTGCGTGTGGATTCGCGGCGCCGCGCGATGCCGGCGCGGGCACGAGCGGGTTGAGCGTTTGGAAATCGGAATCCGTGAACGGGTCAAAGTCCACCGGCGAGACCAGCGGCGGCGCCGGTCGCGCGGGCGATTCAGAAGCGGCGCCCGGCACACGAAGTTTGATGCCGCACTTGGGACAGGCGATCGTTTGCCCCGCCGCCGACTTCCTCGCGGCAAGGACTTGACCACACGGGCAACGGATTTTTATCGAATCAGTCGCCGCCGGTGCTTGCCGCGCCAGTGCTTGCGGCCCAGGTCGCGATGATGAGGCCGCGGATGATTCCGGGACGCGCAACTTGGCGGCGCATTTCGGGCACGCGACCAGTTTTCCCGCCGCCGCAACTGGGACGGCGAGCAACTGCCCACACTGGCAACGCATCTTCACAGTAGTCATGCGAGATCGGTTGGGCTCATGCGAGTCTACTTGCCAATCGAATAGAGCGTACTCTTGCTGCGCAGCAAGAATCCGCCGTCAACCGGCACGAGGCTGGCCACGGTGAACGGCTCTTCGTCGGACAAGTGATTGGTCGCGACGACCTGCGGCTCGGAGCTATCCAGCGGACCGACGACGTAGGTGGTGGCGTCTTCTCGCGTGATGTAAAGGTGGTTGTTCGCGACCAGCGGTGAACTACTGACGCCGACACGCGACTTGGGAAGCTCCAAATCCCAAAGCGTGTTGCCGGTCTGCAGTTCAAGCACACTGACGAGCCCCTTATCACCGGCGAGGTAGACATGTCCGCCCAGCGCGGCGGGCGTCGGTACGTCACTTCCCAGGTCATCACGCATCCAAGCGATCGACTCGCGGCCCTTACCGGCAACCAATTCGTCCATTCGCACTGCGGTGAGGGTCGCGCCGCGGGCGTAAGGGCAAACGATGATGTTGCCCTCGGCAACGGGTGAAGCAATCGAACGAAAGAATTTTTCGCCGCCGGGATTGAATCCGCCTAGGCGGCCAATCTCCTTGCCACTGGACATCTCGTGCAGCGTCAAGTGATCGGCGCCCATGACGGCGATCACGTCGTTGCCGTTCACTTTGACAGCGAGCGGGGTGGCGTAACTCTGTGCGGCTTCCTCGGGTGCGTCGAGTACGCGATCCGTCTTCCAAAGTTCAGCACCCGTCGCTTTGTCGAGTGCGACAAGGTAGCTCGGTCCCGATTGCATCACGGCGATCACGATCGCATTTTCGGTCAACATCGGGCTCGTACCCAAGTCCCACCACAGCGTGTCCTCGCCGTACCGCTGTTGCAAATTCGCTTTCCATTTCAATTCGCCGGATGTCGAGACACAGCCCACATCGCCGCTGCGGAAATAGGCGAACACATGCTCGCCATCGGTGACGGCGGAAGGATTACTGCCGCTGCCCTTACGGTGTTTCCCGCCGCGATCCGCACCGAGCTCCACGCGCCAAGATTCTTTCCCGGTGTCGAGTGCCACAGCGATCAGGGCGTTCACGCCAGGTTGGTCCGTGGTCGCAAGGCCACATGTCAAGTAGGCATTGCCGGCGGCGACGACCGGAGTGCTGCCACCACCGCCGGGAACCGGGTACTTCCAGCGGACCGAAGAGTCCTCGGACCACGCGGTCGGAAAGTCGTCGCCGGGGGCGATCCCGTTCTGCGAGGCCCCGCGCCACTGGGGCCATGGAACGTCGGCACTGCCAATACTGGCAAATACGAGCGACAGGATCATCCCGCTACTCAAAGCGAGCAAAACACGATCGGACAACGCATTGAATCGAGAAAACACGTTGAAACGAGAAAACGTCGGGCAATTCATAGCAAAAGGTTTCCTGGCGCGTGCAGCAGATCGGGTGGGGGATAGGAGTGGCCGAATGAGCTAAGATACTGCATAGCCCGGCTTTGGGGGACGTGTTTTTTGAAGCGAGCGGAGCGATGGACTTTATGGCTGTTGATCGAGGACGTGCAATGCATCGAGTTCGAGGCATGGATGTGGCGGTGACCGTCGCGAGAACGATGCTGATCATGGCGTTCATTGCCGCGACGGCCGATGGCATCACGCACGTGGCTCGCGGGCAAGAGTCGTCCGACTCGGCAAATCCGTCGACCGACACCGCCGCCCCATCACCGACGGAATCAACGACCGAGGCGAGTGCCGGGGAACTTGCGGAAAAGAATTATTCGGCGCGCCAGCAAGCGACCTTGGAAATGTGGCGGCGGCGAGACCTATCGCGTGCGGAAGTCCAGTCCGCGGCGCGCAACTCAGATCCCGAGGTGGCGAGTCGCGCCCAGTGGATACTGCGGCAGTGGCGACGTGGCGCGCTCCCCGATACGCCACCGGACGTCTCACGATTACTCGGTCGTAGCGACGATCCGTCGGCAATCGAAGAATTACTCGGTGCCGGTCAATTCAGTGCTGCCGTGGTGGCGGTCGAAGAGTCGGCGGGGACGGCTGATCGCGACGCGGTCCGCATGCGCGCCGCGGTTTCGCTCCAACATCGATTCCCGATCTATGCCATTCAAGCGCTCCGCATGGGCTCGCTCCCCGATTTACTCAAGCTCGTCGACTTGGTCGCAGACTCCAAAGAGATGGCCCTGA
>JBBSJZ010000009.1:0-26883 GCA_038256795.1 Pirellulales bacterium
ACCAGTCCGCGAGCGAGATCCGGGATTTGCTCAGCCGCCAAGTCGTCAACCCTGTCCGCTGGGAAGATTCGATTCGTCGCATGATTGCGGACGGAATCGGCGGCTTTCTCGAAGCCGGCTGCGGTCGTGTGCTGCGCGGCACCCTCAAACGCATCGATCGAAAAATACCCAACGAAGGATTCGGGGACGAAGCGGCTGCTTGAGCCATCTTCGTTGCTCCCGAAATTCCCCTCAATTACCCCGTCTGGTTTAGAAAAGCTCGTCATGAAATTGTCAATTACTACAGATTTGTCGGGCCAAGTTGCGGTCGTCACGGGAGCATCGCAGGGGCTTGGCAAGGCGGTCGCGCTGGCACTCGGTGCGAGTGGCGCGACCGTTGTTTGTGTGGCGCGTAGTGCCGAGAAGCTGCAAGACACCGTCAACCAAATCGAAGCATTGGGCGGGAAGGGTGAAGCTCTTTCCTGCGACGTGACCGATCGCGCCGCGGCGGCTGCGGCGATCACGGGGACGCATGAAAAGTACGGCCGCATCGATATTTTGGTCAACAATGCCGGCGTTACCCGCGACAAATTGATGCGCGGTATGTCCGATGAGGAATGGGATGATGTCATCGCCACGAATTTAACGAGCTGTTTCGTGTGCTCACGAGCGGCCGCGAATTTGATGCGACGGGCGAAACATGGCCGCATCATCAACATGGCTAGCATCTCGGGGTTGATCGGAAACCCGGGCCAAGCGAACTATTCGGCCAGTAAGGCGGGAATGATTGGCTTGACGCGAACGCTCAGCAAGGAGCTCGCCAACCGAAATATTACGGTCAATGCGGTGGCACCGGGCTTTATCGAAAGCGAAATGACCGCCAAGCTAGGCGACGTGGTGATGGCCGAAGTCGCGAAGCAGATCCCGGCGGGCCGAGTTGGCAAGCCGGAGGACGTGGCGGCGGCCGTTTTGTTCCTCGCCTCGAGTGCGGCCGGGTACATCACCGGCCAGACGTTGGTGGTCGATGGCGGAATGGTGGGTTAGACCGCCTGCCGCGTATTGACGCCTTTTGTTTGTTTCCCCTATCTTTTCGGCGAAAGCAATCTCCGCTTCGGGCTCTACCCTCCTGACGCACACCGCATCCGCGGTGTGGACTGCTCTCACCCCACGAACAATCTCTTTACATCCAGTTGAAACTTTTGGGAGTTAGCCCATGGCTACCGTCGAAGAACGCGTGGTCGATATCGTGTCTGAACAACTCGGCGTCGACAAAGACAAGATCACCCGCGAAACTTCTTTCGTGAACGACCTCGGTGCCGACTCGTTGGACACCGTCGAATTGGTGATGGAACTCGAAGAAGAGTTCGACATCAGCATCCCGGACGAAGCCGCGGAAAAGATTCAAAAGGTCGGCGAAGCGATCGATTTCATCGAGAACGCCAAGGGCGACGAGTAGTCGCTCGCTCGGTTTGCCAACCACCTTGCCGCCCCTTGATGTCCGCCGCTGGATTCGTCCAGCCGACGGGCACTCCTCGGGCGGCATTTATTTTAGTGTTTTGTTTTCTGGCCTCATTCCGTTTTCGCTTTGCCGAAGGCTCTGACCATGCAATCACCAGCACAGCGCCGTGTCGTCGTCACGGGAATCGGCGTGGTCACACCACTCGCCCTCGATGTGACTAACTTTTGGAGTCGACTCACGGCCGGTGAGTGCGGCATCCACACCCTGACCACCATCGATACTGAAAAACACAAGGTTCACTTCGGCGGCGATATTCCGAATTTTGACGTCGGCGAATTTGCTGACGCCCGCGAAGCCAAGCGACTGGATCGGTTCACCCAGTTCGCCGTTCACGCAGGCGGCCAAGCCATCGCGGATGCTGGACTCGATTTCGATAAACTCGATCGCTCCAAGTGCGGCGTGATTCTCGGCAGTGGGATTGGCGGACTCGGCGAGATCGAGGCACAAATTGAACGCATGCTCGAGAAAGGCCCGGATCGCGTCAGCCCGTTCACGGTCCCCAAAATGATGCTCAACGCAGCGGGCGGAAATCTGTCGATCACCTACGGCTTGCGCGGTCCCAACTACGCGGTCGCGACCGCTTGCGCCAGTGCCACCAATGCGATGGGCGATGCGCTCCGAAGCATTCGCATCAGCGAGACGGATCTCGTCATCACCGGCGGAACCGAGGCCGCGATCACGCGGATGGGGTTGGCTGCGTTCCAAAACATGAAGGCGCTGTCGACTCGCAACGAGGATCCCGCGACCTCAAGCCGCCCGTTCGATGCCGGGCGAGATGGGTTTGTGCTCGGCGAGGGTGCCGGTTTGCTGATCTTTGAGGAATTGGAACACGCTAAAGCGCGTGGAGCGAAGATCTATTGTGAGGTACTTGGGTACGGCACGACGAGCGACGCCAGCCACATCACCGCCCCCGATCCCGACGGTCGCGGCGCGTCGGCGGCGATGCAGTTGGCGCTCAATGACGCGGGCGTCACGCCCGGCCAGGTCGACTATGTCAACGCCCACGGAACGAGCACGCCGCTGGGTGACAAGGCGGAAACCCAGGCGATCAAAAACGTGTTCGGCGAGTTCGCATCCAAGCTCGCGGTGAGCAGCACCAAGGGAGCCCTCGGCCACTCGCTCGGCGCCAGCGGCGGGATCGAAGCGGTGATCCTTGTTAAAACGATTGAGAATTCCGTCATCGCGCCGACGATCAACTTGCACGATCCCGATCCGCACTGCGACCTCGACTATGTCCCCAACCATGCTCGCGAGAAATCGGTCAGCGTGGCGATGAGCAATAGCTTCGGCTTCGGTGGACACAACGCTTGCGTCGTCTTCGGCAAAGTCCGCTAGCGTGCTCGATCGCAGCGAATACATCGAACAAGCCTACCTGTACAAGCTGCTCCGAGAACGCATTGGCGATGCTGTGCCCATGCAGGAGGCACTTGAGCACGCCGCTCACGAAGTGCTGACGACCACCAACTTGCCGATGGCGATTAGCTTCCTGCTCACCGAGCTCAAACACGCCGGGCTGATGGGCACCGCGATGCGGCGACTGTCCCATTATTTCCATCCCTTTCAAGCTTACCTCATCGAAGAGTCGGAACGCGAAGCGGGACGGTTTTCGATCGATACGGCACTGCGAATTCTCGAAGCCGACGCGCGATACCGTGTCGACCTGGCCACGCCAGCCGGCTTCTTTCTGTTTCAACTCGAAGTCCTGTCGCGGAACCGGCTTCATTACGATCACGGTTTGCTCGCGGCGAGCCAGGACCCGATCTATGATGCGGACTGGTCGAAGTGGATTTTAAAGTTTCGCGCCGACATCGGTCTCGTCGACTTGGCGGATTTAGTCTTCCTCGTGAGCAAAGAATACGAACGGCGTTTGCTCGAGGCAGGACACGCGACCGATGGTAAGGGCCCCTTCCTGTTCGGCGAAAAGGAAGGCCGGATCGCGCTGGCGAATCGCCAAAAAGATCCGCTCTACCTGTTCGGTGCAATGCAGCGTCATCTCGGCTATCCCGCCGTCCCCAGGCCGACACCACCGAATCCGAACATCGAATTGGTGCCGCAACTCGCGCGACGGATTGAACGACTCGAGTCTCGGTTGCAGCTTATGGAGCAGGAGCAAAAGTCCGCCGGAATTGACATCACCAAGTTCTACGAGAAGGGAAAAACGGCGTGGTTGCCGGAGGATTGAGTGGGTCGCCCCCTCACCAGAAAAGGTGCTCCCTGATAGGATTCGAGCCGCAATTCTCTCGTCCTCACCCAACCTTTCCACTTCCCCGAAGAGCCCCCGATGAAAGCCGTAGCGGTCACGCCCGGTACCCCGAACAGCGTCCACGCCCGTGAGATCCCGAAGCCGCGGCTGGACCAGATTGCGGATGGACTCGGCGTTCTGGTCAAGGTGCTCAAGGTCGGCGTCGACGCGACGGACCGAGAAATCAATGACGCCCTCTACGGGAACGCACCGACGGGTGATGACTTTCTCGTCATCGGTCACGAGTGCTTCGGTATCGTCAAAGAAGTCGGGCCCAATGTGAAGCGAGTGAAGCCAGGCGATTACGTCACCGCCACCGTCCGTCGACCGGGCGGATCGATCTACGACCAGATCGGTACCAACGACATGACGAGCGAGGAAACCTACTACGAACGCGGTATCAATCTGCGTCACGGCTTCCTCACCGAGTACTTTGTCGACGAAGAAGAATACATCGTTCGCGTCCCCGAAGGACTCAAACACTTGCACGTGCTGCAAGAACCGATGAGCTGTGCCGCCAAGGCAGTCGAGCAAGCCTTCGAGGCCCAGCGGCGGATGAAGGTGTGGCGACCGCGACTCGCGTACGTGCTCGGCGCTGGCCAGATCGGATTGCTCACCTCGCTCGTGTTGAAACTCCGCGGCCTCGAAGTCTACACGCTCGCGCGCGGTGAAGCCCCAAATCTGAAGAGCGAGATCGTCGCCGGGATCGAAGCGAATTACATCAGCACGCGACAGACGTCGATGGCGGACTTGGTGAAACAAACCGGTCGCCCGAACTTGATCGTCGACGCGACCGGCAGCAGCGCACTCGCATTCGAGGCGATGCAGCACATCAGCCACAATGGTGTGGTCGTTTGGACAAGCATCACCGGCGGCAGCAAGAATATCGAAGTCCCGTCCGACCCTATTAACCTCAATTGGGTGCTCGGCAACAAGCTGCTGCTGGGAAGCGTCAACGCCAATCGCACGCACTTCGAGAGCGGCATCCGCGACCTGGCGCTGGGCGATGTGATGTACCCCGGTGTCCTGCAGAAAATCCTCACCACCCCGGTCAACGGCTTGGACCAGTACAAGGAAATGATGCGGCTTCTCGTCGAAGACAACGACGCCTTGAAGGTGTTCGTCAACGTCGCCGAGGCCTAGTCGAGCCGGCACGAAACGTGAGGCTTATTTCAGCCGACGGTTGGCTCTTTCGTGCATTCGAACCAGGTGCCCGCTTCCGTCCTTGGGCCGAACGAACTACGCCGCGTGTACTGGCGATTCGTCCTACCGCTCGCGTGATCCGTTCAAGAACATTGACGAGGTGGGTGAAGACCCCTTGGTGACGAATCCCTACACACCCGGCAATGCCGGTAGGGCCCAACACTCCAACGCGGCGCACCGTGGAATGTTCGTGTTGACCAAGGATGTCGGATTTCGAGACACGCTAGATGGGCTGGCAAACACAGTCATGTGCGGTGAAATCGCCACGGACCTTGGCGACCAAGACGCCCGAACTTCGATGCCTCGAGGCGACGGTGTTGGCGTCACCGGTGAACGTCAAAATTGTCACCTCAATCCATCGTTCCTGGAAGCGACACTCGACCCGGCTCGACCTCGTTTCTGGATTCCCGGTCGTAACATCAACGCTACGTGGGGTCGTGGGTTTCGTTGGCACGATTGCATGCCCATCTTCACTCAGATGCATACGATTTTGACACCAAACAAATTGCTTTGCACCGACGCATTAGGCGCTGGCCACGGTGACTTGGTTTCAACGGCATCGAGTCGACACCAAGGCGGTGCGCATGTGTTGATGGGTGACGGTGCCGTTAAATTCATTACGGATTCGATCGAAGCCGGTAATTCGAGAAATCCCGTTGTGTTCCTGACTGGTACTGCCGCCAACCGAAACACACCCGGTTCCCCGAGTCCATTCGGAATCTGGGGCGCCCTCGGCACTCGTGCTTCATCGGAAGTCATCAGTGGCTTCTAGAGTCGGCTAGCAATTCAAGGCTCCGCCGAATCAGTAAGTTCGATGTTCGCAAAGTCGAATCTCCACAAACAACCTCGAATCCGAATGGGTTCGAGGTTGTTTTGTTGACTCGCGATCGCCCCCCAGAAAAACTGCCCAGACCAACCCTAACGACAACGCTAGTGGCGAAACACGCTCGTCGAGAACTCAACGTTGACAGTTCCGGTTCGAGAAAAGCTTGGTTACTTGGGATCCGTGTAGCCGCTCATCTCAGCTTCATCTTTGGCAACTTGCTCATTGTAAGCGTCAAGAGCCTTCTGGTCGGCATTGTCAGTGATATTGGTCGAAGCGGGCTTTGAGCATCCAACAACCGCAAGCACCATCAGTAAAGAAGCCAGCGAAATAAAACGAACCATAATTGACCTTCAGTCATCGATGTTTTTCAACAAGCCAACCCATCGCGGCTTTTCCGCAGTATAGACGAATCGGCGTTTGCCGATGACGACTGAGCCGCGACGATTCTGTGAGATTTGCTGACCTCGGGTCGCACTACCCAGGGACTTTGGTGGCGGACGGTTACTGTTCGATGAGACCCTGGACGGTGAATTTCGAACTCATCAATGCCTTGGATCGATTCGCGACGCTGGCGTTCGCTTTCGGCGCTTGCATGAAATTTGGAAAACGTACGCTTCCGAAAATCGAGAGATTCGGCTTCTTGCCGGCGCGTTCAAGTGCCTGCTGCATCGTCTCGTCGTGATTCGTCATCAGCATACCGGGAACATTGGTCCCCGACGATTTCCAGAGATCAGTGCCGCCGTTCGTAATCTTGATGGAGGAGACGTATTCTTTCACGATGTACGAGCCCGCAGCGATGTAGCTGACGGCCTTGTCCACCGGACCGGTGATACCCGCTTCGATGCGAATGGGCGAATTCGAATCGATCGTATATCCAGACGCGAGCGCCGCAGTTTCGAGTGTTTGTCGAACCTCATTCTGATGGGCACCCGCCGCCCGTGCATCAATCGACACGCCGACGCCCGGATGCAGAATAAAAATCGACGGATCGTCCTTCGTGTTGGCCAGCATCTTCACCGCTGCGGGTTGCGGAAATTTTGCGTTCACCAACACACCGGCGCTCCCATCCAAGATGGCGATCAAGCTTTGACCACTGACGCTCTTGATTGCACCGGCATCGGTGTAGTTGCACAGCTCGATCCTGGTTGGCAAGTGTACGAGCAGACTGCCATTGAGCAACGCATAATCATCATCAGGAAATTCGACGCCCTTGGTTGCGACCGGTGCATCGGAAAGGTGCAGATCGATGGGCCACTCACCGGTGCTGGTATCGAGCACGCGAAGGTCGCCGATGCTGCTGAGCAACAGTTTTGTTTCATCGGGATTCCATGCCAGGTGACACCAACCCATGTTCTTCGCATCGGGCACCGAGGTACTGCCCATCGTCTCGCCGCTGGCCGAATCGACGACCATCACGACCTTGTCGTTGTTGATCGCGAGCACCTTGCCGTCACCCGTGGCGGCCATGGCGAAATTGCGATCCGACAGCTGCATGTGCCAGATTGGCTTGCGTGTCACGATGTCGACGACCGCCAGGTGCCCCTTGTCGCTGAGCAACGCGACGAGATTCACGGTAAGGCTGGCCGCATCAATGACCGTTGCGTTCGCCTTTTTACCCCAAACCTCTTTATCGTCGACAAACGGTATCCAAACCTCCGACCGATCGACCTTTCGCCCATCGAAACGCCAGACCTCTAATTGATCCGCCGTTTGCCGCTTATCTCGCTCGTTACCGCAGCCGATCATCAAGACGGCGGCCCCACCGGAGATCATGGCCAGCGGTTTCATCACGGCTTCGACACTCTCGCTATGGATGCCCTTGCCGCTCTTCAAATCACACAACGAAATTCGCGTCGCGGGATTAGGGGACCCAAACGTTGTCAGCATTCCGACTACGGCTCGTGACGTTTTGGGATCGACCACGAGGCTGCTGATCGACTCAAAGTGGGTATTCTTTTTCGGCAACGCGACCCGTTTTAGCTCGCCGCTCCAAGTCGGTTCACGTTTGGGCACCGCGAACGCTTCGCCAACGAGCGGCGTGATCTGCTCGACATCGTCCCAATTGATGACGAGCGATTTCGCCCAGACTTTGCCCGACGGGCCGCCCACGCTCGATCCGGCAGACGCGGATTCGGCCGACCGGCCTAGTGTCGTTGAGCTCGGCATGCTCGACCCTGCGGACGCCGCTTGCGGCGATGAGGGAGCCTCGTCCACCATCTCGAATGGGCTGTTTTCCCCGCCCAGAAACTCCTGGTCCTCACCGCTCAACTTTTCAACAGGAATTTTGGTCGTCTTGCCATTTTCCAGCTTCAACCACGCAACTCCGTCGCGGACCTCGACCAACGTTGCCGTGATCTTGAACCGCCCCGACGCATCGCTCCAAACCCGCGAGTCGTCTGCCCCGACGATGCCGCCGCGGCCGGTGAAAAACATCAACGTGATCAGGACAATTCCGATCCGATGAAACGATTGAGTTTTTCTGGCTGTAAACATTAGTATTTGCATCCATCGATCAAGGGTTCGAACCAAGAGGCCAAGCGCGCGGCGGCCACCGATGATACCCAACGTTTGCGAGCCGCGAAACTTTTTTCGCTCGGCTTCAACAAATGGCCGAATCAGTTCCCGACTATGAACGTTGGAACCGAATCGCGATCACCGCCTCGATCGTCGACCATGGTAGCGCGGAGTTGTCGGCGGGTTCTTCGGCGGGCCAACGAGTGACGAGGCTGATGTAGGCGAGTTCAAAGCCCAACGGAGAGTCGCCGCGTGTGTCGAAAGTCCCGGCACAGCAAGCGGCAGTGCCAATTAGAGCAGATGCCTTGAAGTGTTCACTACGATGAGCCGATGGCTGGATGCGCACATCGATCGCAATCCTGCCGATGAACTGCGTGACGAACCAACACTTCAAACACGGAGGCACAGAGGTCACCGAGAAAAGCGAATCGTCGAACGGCTTCGCTCTTGCAGCGTGCGGCCCGGACTCAGTGTCCTCCGTGCCTCGGTGTTTTATCCCATCGTGCATGGACCCTTTTGATCAACCGTATGTACTGTTTCCAGCCGTACTTCTTGCTGCGGTTTGTGCCTGGATCGTTGAACGTAGATCGTCCAACCTCACTCGCCGAATCAGAGGCGACGAACCATCCGATCGAGTTGAGTCGAAGTATCCATGAGCGATGCCATTTTCAACCAAGTCCGACTTGCCGTTCATGGTCTTTCGATTCGATACACTTCCGATGCTTTTCAGCTCTCGAAAGAGCTGAGTGGTCTCCATCGCCATGCTCGCAACTAATGATTACGGGCGGCGCAGTCGATCGCCCTGAATCTCGCCGAGAACAACGGCAATCGAACCTATCAGACCGGGCCCGGATTTTGGAGATTGCACGGGGATCATCATTTATTGCCCCCGTCACCTTTTTTCGTCGTCACCTTTTTTCGTGCAAAGGTTCCAGCCGACATTTCTGGTGCTTGTCTACAGCGCCAGCAATAGTCGGCTGGGGGCTTCCAGGTAACCGATGATGTCGTTGAGGAAGCGAGCGGCGGCGCCGCCGTCGACGAGGCGATGGTCGTACGACAGGCTCAGTGGCATCATCAGCCGTGGCTTGATCGAATCATCGGGCATCACGACCGGCAACTTACGACTGCGTCCGACGAGCAGGATCGCGACTTCGGGAACGTTCACAATCGGCGTCGAATATTGGCCGCCGATGGCGCCAAGATTGCTGATCGTGAACGTGCCACCGCGCAGATCGCTGACGGCGAACTTG
The DNA here is from genome assembly GCA_038256795.1 of Pirellulales bacterium. Lineage (GTDB taxonomy): Bacteria > Planctomycetota > Planctomycetia > Pirellulales > Pirellulaceae > JBBSJZ01. Next base: position 9,534 of record JBBSJZ010000009.1, read on the forward strand.
CCGCTACGAACCTTGCTGGCGGTCTCGGCCAGTGTCCGCGTGATTTCGGGAACGCCCAACCGGTCGGTGTTCTTCAGAACTGGCACCATCAGCCCATTGTCGGTATCGACGGCGATGCCGACGTTGACATAGTCCTTGTATATGATCTGTTCGTTCTCGGAGTCGATCACCGCGTTGATTAGCGGATGATGCCTCAGCGCCGTGGCGACCGCTTTGATCAAGAACGGCATCGTGGTCAGCTTCAAGCCTTGGGCGGCGTAGTCGTCCTTGCTGCTCTGGCGGAGTTGTTCCAAGTTCGTGATATCGGCGTCGTCAAAGTTCGTGACGCGTGGCACGGTGGACCAACTTTTGTGCATTTGAGCCGCGATCGTTTTACGGATCTTGCTCATGCGTTCGACACGGATCGGGCCGAAGTCATCATCGGCCGTCGTGCCCGCTGGCGCCGCGGCGGGCTTGGACGGCGAATCGGCTGCGGCGATCTGCGGCGAGCTGGTCTCCGCCATCGACGATCCCCGCGCGACCTTGTTCGCTTGGCGAACGATTCCCAGCACGTCGTCGCGGGTGATTCGGCCACCCTCGCCGGTGCCATCGACGCCACCGAGGTCCACGCCGACTTCGCGTGCGAAACGACGAATGGCGGGACCAGCGGCAATCGACCCACCGGAAGCACTCGTGCTAACGACAGGTGCCGCGGCCGCGGCCGCTGGTGCGGGAGCCGCTGGTGCCGGTGCAGCAGCGGGTGCTGGTGCAGCCACCGGAGCCGGTGCCGCGGCGGGCGGCGGGGCGGCAGCGGCTGGTGCCGCTGGCTCCGCCTTCGGAGCCGCGGGTATCTCGGCAGCCGGCTTTTCGGCAGCCGGCTTTTCGGCAGCCGGCTTTTCGGACGCCGGGGGTGCGGCTTGCGTTGCGGCTCCAGCCGCAGCTTCGACTTCCAGCAGTACGCCACCGATCGGAACCGTTTGGCCTTCGGTGACGTTGATCTTGGTGACCTTGCCACCGACGGACGCGGGTACCGGCACGGTCGCCTTGTCGGTTTCCATCTCGACGATGTCGTCGCCCGCTTTGATCACATCGCCGACGGACACGAAAATTTCGAGAACATCGCCCGACTCGATGCCATCGCCCAGTTCAGGAAGCTTTACTTCGGTCATTGCTAAAGGTTTAGGGTTCGTTGGTGTGGATTAATGAATGGAAGAGTCGGTGCGAAAGATACTATGCGAAGTAGGGGTCGACTTTGTCCGGGTCGTACTGCAGTTCCTGCATCGCCGAAACCACATCTTGCGTCTTGAAGGCACCGGCTTTGACCAGACGTCCGAGGGTCGCGATCGTGATCGATTCCGCATCGACTTCGAAGTGTCGGCGCAGGGCGGATCGGGTTTCGCTGCGGCCCATACCGTCAGTCCCGAGCACGTAGTAATCGCCCGGAATCCAGGGTGTCAGTTGTTCGCCGAGTGCTCGCACGTAGTCGCTGGCCGAGATGAACGGGCCTTCGACGCCGTCGAGCACTTCTTCCAGATAACTTCGCTTCGGTGTCTCGGTGGGGTGCAAGCGGTTCCAGCGTTCGCAGGCGTGGGCATCACGGCGCAGCAACGTGTAACTGGTCACTGACCAAACATCCGATGCGACGTTGTACTTTTCTGCGAGGATCTCTTGAGCCTTCAGCGCACAATTGAGAATCGCACCGCTGCCGAACAATTGGACGCGTGCTTTCGCGCCCTCGACCTCGCGACTCTGGAACTTGTACATCCCCTTGATGATGCCTTCCTCGCAACCGGCGGGCATCGGCGGGTGATGGTACTCTTCGTTCTCGGCGGTGATGTAATACATGCACTCTTCGCCCTTGGCGTACATTCGCTCCAAACCTTCTTGGATGATGATTGCCACTTCGTAGCCGAAGGCGGGGTCATACGCACGGACCGTGGGGAAGGCGATCGCGTTGAGCAGACTGTGCCCGTCTTGGTGCTGCAGACCTTCGCCGTTGAGCGTCGTCCGTCCGGCGGTGCCACCGACCAAGAAGCCCTTGGCTCGCATATCCGCGGCCGCCCAGATCGAGTCACCAATTCGCTGGAACCCGAACATGCTGTAGTAGATGTAGAACGGGATCATGTTCACACCGTGACAGCTGTAGGCGGTACCCGCGGCGTTGAACGAGGACATCGAGCCGCACTCGGTGATACCCTCTTCGAGGATCTGGCCGTCCTGTGCTTCCTTGTAGAACGAAAGTTGGTCGGAATCGGCGGGCTCGTACAACTGCCCGGCGTGGGCGTAGATGCCGAACTGGCGAAACATGCCTTCCATCCCGAATGTTCGCGACTCATCGGGAACGATCGGCACGACGTTACGACCGATCTTTTTATCACGGCACATCGCGATCAAGGTTTGCACGCACGCGAACGTCGTGCTGCAACTCTTGTCCTCGAGTTTGCTGATCAGTTTCGCGAAGTCTTCCCGCGAGGGTACGTCCATCGTCGGATGCACGACCGGGCGGCTGGGCACGGGACCGCCCAAAGCAGCGCGTCGCTCCTTCAAGTAACGCATCTCGTGGCTACTGGCCGGCGGCTTGTAGAACGGTGCCTCGCCGACCTTTTCGTCACTGATCGGGATCCCGAAACGGGTGCGGAACTCGAGTAGTTCCGCTTCGTTCATTTTCTTCTGGTTGTGGGCGACGTTGCGTCCCTCGCCAGCTTCGCCGAGTCCGTAACCCTTGACGGTTTTGGCGAGGATGACGGTCGGTTTGCCGTTGTTCATCGTCGTCGCCTGGTGATAGGCCGCGTAGACCTTTTCAGGATCGTGACCACCACGACGAATCTTCTCGATCTTTTCGTCCGACAGGTGTTTCACCAGTTCGAGCGTCTCGGGGTACTTGCCGAAGAAGTGCTCGCGGATGTAGGCACCCGGCATCGAAGTGTACTTTTGGTACTGGCCGTCGACGACTTCATTCATTCGTTTGGCGAGCATGCCCGTCGTATCGCGAGCAAGCAACTCGTCCCACTCGCCACCCCAGACGACCTTGATCACGTTCCAGCCGGCACCGTGGAAGATCGATTCGAGTTCTTGAATGATCTTGCCGTTGCCGCGAACGGGTCCGTCGAGTCGTTGCAGGTTGCAATTGATGACGAAGGTCAAGTTGTCGAGCTTTTCACGAGAGGCCAAACCGATCGCACCGAGCGTTTCCGGTTCGTCGCATTCGCCGTCACCGAGGAACGCCCAGACGCGTTGTCCCTTGGTGTTCTTGATGCCCCGATCGTTGAGGTACTCGTTGAATCGCGCTTGGTAGATGGCCATGATCGGACCGAGTCCCATCGAGACGGTTGGGTATTCCCAAAACGTCGGCATCAGCCACGGGTGTGGGTAGCTCGACAGCCCGCCGCCTTCGCCCAGTTCACGGCGGAAGTTATCGAGTTGCTGTTCGGTCAAGCGGCCTTCGCAGTAGGCACGTGAATACATTCCTGGCGAAGCATGGCCTTGGAAATAAACCGAGTCGCCCGAATAGCCGTCTTCGCCCCGGCCCTTGAAGAAGTGGTTGAACGCGACTTCGTAGAGCGTCGCGGAACTCGCGAAGGTGCTGATGTGGCCACCGACGCCCCCAGGACGTTTGTTGGCGCGGACGACCATCGCCATCGCATTCCAGCGAATGATCGACTTGATCCGTCGCTCCAGTTCGCGGTTGCCTGGATAGGGCGGTTGGTCCTTGAGCGCGATCGTGTTGACGTAGGGCGTCGACGTGTCCGACGACAGCGGCACGCCCTGTTCGGCGGCGCGGTCACGGAGCTGGTCCAGCAAGTACTTCACGCGCTCGGGACCGCGACTCTTGAGCACGAACTCGAGCGAGCTCAGCCATTCCTGGGTCTCCGCAGAATCAATATCAACATCGGGAGCAATGGGCAGCTCACCGAGCTCTTTGTTGACTTCCAATTCAGCGAGTATCTTGGCGTCCGACATAGTGTTAATCTGTCCCTCTGGTGCAATGTTTACCAGCCAGGTGTTTACGTTGATCGTTGATAAGTGATGCAGGTTAGCCGGATTGTGCCGGGATCAGCAAGGGCGACAACCTGTGAAGCAACTAGGAAAAAGATGACCATCCCAGAGAGTAATCACACTTCTCCGTGGAACCAGTCCGCTGTGGTGGTGACCGGAGCCTCCAGCGGAATTGGCCAACAAGTCGCCGTCTCCCTCGCCCAGGCGGGTACCGCCCACGTCATGATCCATTACCGCGGAAACCGCGACGGGGCCGAGAAAACAGCCGCACTGGCTCGACAATCGGGAGCAAAAACGACGCTCATCCGAGGCGATTTATCTGTTTTTTCCGATGTCGAGCGAATTGCCAGCGAAGCGTTTGCCGCGTCGCCGACGATCCATGCATGGATCCATAACGCCGGTGCGGATGTGCTCACCGGCGACGCCGCCCAACTGGATTTCGGCCACAAATTGCAGCGACTGTGGCAAGTCGATGTCGAAGGCACGATTTGTTTGGCCCGCAGTGTCGCCATTAAAATGGCCGCGCAGCCCAGCAGCGATCGACCGCCGTCGATGGTTTTTCTAGGCTGGGATCAAGCGCCCCATGGCATGGAAGGTGACGCGGGTCAAATGTTCGGCCCGATCAAGGCGGCCGTGATGGCGTTCGCCGCCAGCCTCGCTCAAACACTCGCACCGTCGATCCGCGTTAACACGGTCGCCCCCGGTTGGATCAAAACCGATTGGGGCCAGAACCACGCGAGCGATCAATGGACTCGGCGAGCCCAGGCTCAATCGTTGATGGGCCGCTGGGGTACGCCCGAAGATGTCGCCGCAGCAGTTCTCTACGCGGCGAACCCAGCTCACACGTTCCTCACCGGCCAGACACTCGAGGTGAATGGCGGCTGGAATCGGAATGGCTAACGCTTACAAGTTCGGTGTCGTGTACGGTTCGACGTCGCCAACCATGTGGAAGTGGTTGTGGTCAATGTACATCACTTCCGCGGCTTCGCGATCATGCAGCGTGTGCGGAACCGGATAACCGACGTACGTCTTCTCTTCGAAGTAGATCGTGCACTTGTAGTGAGCGTGGTGCAACTGGGCGGGACCGATCAACGGGTAGAAACGTGGTGGGTCGATGTAGTCGGCGATCTTTTCTTTGACGATGCGAACGTTGTTGCGTTGCTTTTCCCAGATCAGCGGCACACCGCCCTGCACGGGACGAGCCTTCTCGAGCGCACGCATGACTTCATCGTCACTGGGCGGATCGAGGGCGACGGCGGGGCCGCCGGACGTCGTGGGGCCGAGGATCGGCACCCGTTCGTAACGCTCATGATCCCAGAACTTATCTTCTTGTTTCTGTTGATAGAACGGGCTCACCGGAATCGGCCAGCCGAGGAAACCGAGACTGATTCCTCCACCGAGGCCGTAGCAGCCGGTCGAGGAGACGGCGAGCAAGGCGAGCGTGCCCAGTCCCAGCCGAAAGCCTGAACTCAATGGCGATGCCGAGTTCGTTCGTCGTTGTTTTGGCGTCGCGGTGTCGTTGGTGCGACTGCGGTTCAAACTGGTCATTCGGGCAACCTTCCGTGGCTTCGATCCGATTGGGACACTCGCGCCGTGATGTTTTCGGCTGACTCGTCGATTGATCGAGTCCGAGCGAATGTCTTGCGTAAGAGTGTTATCGTGTGAATCTGTGACGGTCTTGCGGATAAATCCGAATTTATCGGCGTAATTTTGCCAGCGATCGGATCACGCCGAACGCGGGAGATCGGAAGTCACTGAGGAACAAGTCTGGCCCGCTTCCCGAGCGGCTTTGGCGCTAGCCACCGGCTCTGCCAGGTGATGATTCAGCCACCGGTTCTTCCAGGCGACGATTCTGACCCAGGCCAGCCCGGTGGCTAGCGCGCTCGCCGGTGCAGACGCGGTCGCTATCGGAAAACGAAAAAAGCCGTCGATCGTTCTTGCGAACTGACGACGGCCTGCGATTCGAGCTTAACTGTGTGCAGCCATGGATCGCACGGCGATCGATTTCCTAGATCACTCAGCGATCGGTGAAGTCCAAGTGCCACCAACCATCATCCCATTCCAAGGCGACCTTGCGCCACCCAAGCGGAACTTGCGGGTAGGGATAGAAGGGTCCGATGTACGGCCACGCGGACGGGCTGTACTGCTGTGGATAAGTCACCGCAGCGTAGTTCGGGTAGGCTGCGTAGCCTGGCCAGGCATAGTTGGGCAGGTACGGTGAATCGTAGCGAGGCGCCGCACCACCGCCGCCGTACGGGGCCATGGGAACGGGACCGCCTGAGACGGGAGCACCCATCGTGGGTGCACAGCCCATTTGCATGGCCGTGTTCATCGCTGGCGTCGGTTGACCCGACTGGGTGCGATAAGGAGCGGTCATGGTGTTGGCGCCGATCGGTGCCGAGGCCAAGCGAGCGGGCGTTCCGCCGCTGTACTGGGTTTCTTGCATCGGTTCGGGCAACCGGGACAAAGCCGGGGCACTCGCGGCGACTTGAATCGCTTCGCGGACACCGACGACGCCGGGGACGGCGCTGGCGATCTGTAAGATCGAGTCACGCTGGGTTTCCGACGCTGCACGCCCGGTCAACTCGACGATACCGCCGCTGCTTTTGACATCGACGCCAAAGCCTTTCAATTGACCACTGCGTTGGGCTCGGCCTAATGCCGCCACCACCGATTGGGTCACTTGTTGGTCATTGCCACCGTCGACGTACTCCGTCGCTGCGGTTGGCATGACTTCGCCGCCGCCCTTGCTCATCGTTCCGCCAGCCGTAGTCACGCCACCGCTCGGAGGCTGAACCAGTGCGTCTCGGAACGAGAAGTTATCGCCGACGGCGGTGCTTCCTGGTGTACCGAGTTTTGCGGGTAACGGGTTGGTCACACCGTCGATTTTTACTTCGTCGACGATCGACGCAATGCCTTCGATTCCCTTGGCGGCGTCGAGCATGATTTTCCGCTGCTGCGGATCGCTGACACTGCCTTTGAACAAGACGACGCCGTTATCGACTTTCATGTCGAGCGTGAAGTCTTGAAGGACACCTGAATCGCGGTGACCCTTGAGTCGGTTAATGATTTGCTCGGCGATTTCTCGATCACCACCCCAGGCCTGGACTGGCCCGAGCATAGCGACCGCGGCAATCGCCCAGCCGAAATATTTTCGTCGCATGGAATGCCTCCCTACACAGTCCTGAATCGCTCCGATGCACAACATCGGTGTTGATGGTTGTTTCGGTTGTAGCGAGCCAGTGAAGGTAGGTTTTTTCCGATTTTGTCGAATTTCGTGCCCGCGTGAGTCAGCTCAGCCGGCCTGAATCGGCCCCTCAAACCGAGTCCCGAAACTCGTGAAACCGGGTTCAGCTACACTTGCAATCTTAGGAACCCTAAGGAATTAGCGTTTTCTCGAAGATCGAAACGCTCGGATCAGTGTGCCCAGGGTGATCATGCCGCCAGCCAACGGAATGGCGACCAAGGCGAGCCTCGGATTGGCCGCGATCACGACGAGCGTCACGACAATGACGACCGAGATCCCCGGCGCGAGCCATTGGGAAGGACGCCGCAGCGATGGCCAAGCCAACCACAACATTCCCAGCACCAACCCGATCCGAAGCATCGAGGTCGATGCGAATGCCAAGGCGGAATCACCACCACGGACTCGCAAACCCACCCCACCGGCCAATAGCAGTATTGAAAACGCCAACACGGTCTGGCGACGTGATCCGGCCGCGTGACGATCGGGCTCGCTCGAGCGACCGGAAAGCTTCGAGGCCGATTGGCCGGGTGGTGGAGCATTCATGATGGTTCACCATAGTCGCAATCAATCTCAGGCGAAATTGCTAGCAGCGTGGTAAATCTTTCCGCTCGTAACGATTCCGCGAGGGGATGGGTATTGAATTCGTCGGCATCGTGTCATTTTTGCTCAATTCAATGTTGAGCCTCTCGTGCAGACGGATAGGATCGGAACCGTGAAGGATCCATCGCCCACGGTGCTTCGCTCCCCAGGCCGCTTGAAGCGAGCGTGTCTGCCCCGAGCGATCAACGAACCGATGTTGGGGTGAGTCGGATCTTTCGGAATTTAACGTTAACGAGCCTCGAAAGCGTTTGCCGATCCGGAAAACTTTTTCGACCTAGACAAGGCGTTTGCACTGATGGATATGAGCGAGACCAGCCAGCCGGTGATCGATGAGATCGATTTGTTGTTGGCCAACGCCCGCTTGCGAGACGAGCTGGAGCCGTATCGCGACGATTCGATCGACGACCCGTCGGTCACACGGATGCCCCTGCGCACGGAGAATGAGTACTTGGCGTGCATGCTCGCATGGGAACGTGCCCCGGCGCTGCCGATCGCCGATTGGTTTGCCCCTTCCCTCGAACTGCCTGGCCCCGAGTCGCTTTCCAACGAAGGACTGGCCAGGCTACTCAAGCAAACCATCCAACTGCTCTACTCCCAAGGAATTGTGTTGCGATTCACGGATCACCTTTCGGATCGTGAGCTGTACACGATTGTCTACCGCGACATCCTGCCCGCGTGCGAAAAGAAGATCGATGTCCCCGGCAAGCACCTCGAATGGCGGTGCGTCGAAGACAACGACACTTGGCTGCGGTTCTACGCGGACGCCGTCGAGCGTCGCCGCTTCCAAGAGGAGCACGACGTCGATCTGCCGCCCAGCGAACAACTCCGCCATCGCCGTCAGTTGCCGGGTAATTGATTTTTTGCTAGCGATTCTTGCATTGCCAGTGCCAATAGCTCGAGCGTGGCATCGATCTGGTCGATGATGTCTCCCTCGACGTCGGTCCGATCGCTCACCCCATCACCGGCGAACACATCGTCGACATGGTCTCGATTCACTCGCGGCCTGGCCTTGGTCGGTTTCAAGCCCAACGTTTCGAAGCCGAACATTTTTGCCCCCCTCACACGTTCTCGCTGGCGAGTCACTTGAGCCCGCACCCACGCTATTGTGGGTCACGGTTGAGCGTCGGGATTGAGCGAACTCGAGAACAGTGGACCCGCTGGCGTCGCTGTGACACCGATTGTGGGGGTTGTTACGGTCGTGAATCCTCCCGCGAATGGGCTGGCTCGGGTGCCGTCGGGGTAGTTGCTCAAGAAGGAGGGGTTGGTCGACTAGCCGAAACAGGCTCCAGCCACCAAAATTAGGCCTCACGCGTCACATCACCTTCTACGCACGATAAGAATTCCGCATGGACTTGCTGCTTTATCTGGCACTTGTTCCGACGCTCGGGGTCACCGCCCAGTGGCTCGCTTGGCGCACACGATTGCCGGGCATTTTGCTGCTACTCCTGTTCGGCGTCGTGCTCGGTTTGTGGGTCCAACCCGACCAATACCTGGCCCAGGTCACCGGTGGCGAACTGTCGTCGAGTGCTAAGATATTGTTCCCGCTCGTGTCGCTGTCCGTCGCCGTGATCATGTTTGAGGGCGGTCTATCACTGAAACTCGGTGAGCTGCGCGAGGCCGGCGGTGCGGCGTTCCGCTTGGTGACCGTCGGAGCCCTGGTAACGTGGGTGCTAACGACGGTTGCGGCGCATTACATCCTCGGATTTCACTGGCGGATCAGCTTGCTACTGGGGGCGATTTTGATCGTTACCGGTCCGACCGTCATCGGTCCCCTGCTGCGTCAAGTGCGTCCGTCACGACGGGTGGCTTCGACGCTCAAATGGGAGGGGATCGTTATCGACCCCGTTGGCGCCATTCTGGCCGTGCTCGTCTTTGAAGAAGTCCTTTCCCACTCGAGCAATTTGAGTTTACAGTCGGCCGTGTGGACGCTGAGTGAAACGGTGCTCGTCGGCGTGGTGCTCGGTGTCGGCGGCGGGTTCCTGCTCACGCAAGCGTTTCGTCGCTTTTTGATCCCCGACAACCTGCACGGCGTTGCCGCTCTGGCGTGCACGCTGCTGCTGTTCGCGATTAGCAATTGGGCGGCACACGAGTCCGGATTGATCACGGTCACCGTGCTCGGTATCTGGTTGACGAACCAAAAACACTTTGACGTCGAGCACATCATCGAACTCAAGGAGAACCTGCGGACGCTGCTCATCGGTTGTCTGTTCATTGTGCTCGGTTCACGCGTCAATTTGGCGGACGTCTGGAACCTGGGGTGGCCGGGATTGCTATTTCTCGTCGCGTTGATTTTGGTCATCCGTCCGGTGTCCGCTTTCCTATCGCTCGCGGGCAGCCCGTTGAATTGGCGTGAGAAAGCATTCGTAGCCGGGCTGGCTCCTCGGGGGATCGTTGCCGCCGCCGTCAGCAGCGTCTTTGCGCTCAAGCTCGAGCAGGGGAGCGGTTTGGCCGATATCTCCGGTGCCGACCAACTCGCCACCATCACGTTTCTGGTAATCGTCGGCTCCGTCGCCGTGTATGGACTCGCCGCAACACCGCTGGCCAAGGCCCTCGGGCTGGCGGACGACTCGGCCCATGGAATGATCATCGCCGGTGCCGATGCGTGGGTGCGCGACTTCGCCGGCGAACTCCATTCGCTCGGCATCCCCGTGCTGCTCGTCGACACGAACTACAACAAAATTTCGCAGGCGCGGATGAGCGGACTGCGGGGCGTGTGCGCCAACGTGCTCAACGAACACGCGCGGGAAGATTTACCGTTGGGCGGGATCGGTTGCCTACTGGCGATGACGCCCAACGATGAAGTCAACTCGCTCGCCGTTCGCATGTTTCGCACCCAGTTCGATCGCAAGGGGTTGTACCAAATGACGTTCAAGTCGATGGGCGATTCCAGCAATCGCGGCATGACGCGAAACCTGCTCGGCCGTGAACTGTTTCGTTCCGGCATGACCTTCACCAAATTTCGTGACCTGCATGATGCCGGCGCGAAGTTCAAAGCGACCAAGCTGTCGGATGCGTTCTCGTACAAAGATTTTCTGGAGCGATACGGTGACGACCCCGTGCTGATGTGCGTGCTCCAGGACGACCGCAGTCTGAAAATCAATACCGTGAGTGATCCGCTCGTACCCGCCGCCGGCCAGACAATCATTTCCCTGGTGAGCTCCGTGCCGCTACCGCGGGTGGGCGAAGAGACGGCTCGTCAGCCGACTTCGGCGACCCGTGAAATTGACTCGCGGGACAAAATGAGCACTGCGAGCGATGTCAGCGGCGACGGGAACCAGGAATTACCGAGCTAGCCATTGTCGCTATGATGGGGCCATGGAAATCACTTTTTCACTGCTGCTCGCGCTGCTACCGCTGCTCGCGTACTTGGGGCTCTTGGGGGCAATCCGCGCCTCGGGGATCGCACTCGTCACGACCGGTGGCCGCGACACCGCCGCCCTCGCCATCGCCGTGGTGGGACTCGTCGCGGTCGGTCCGGCGGAGCTGTTTTTTCCGACGATGAGCGCCACACTGATGGGTCCGCTCGTCTGGCTGCCGCTCGCGGTGTTGTATTCGCTTTGCGTCTCGCTTTACATCCTGGTCCAGCCCCAGCGGTTAGTGGTCTACGGTCGCTCGCCCGACCAAATATTCGATTCGGTGCTCCGCGCGGCCCAGAAAATTGATGACCTTGCCTCCGGCGATCCCGAAACCCTGCAGATCGAATTACCCACGATTGCCGCCCACTTGCGGCTCGACGGCTATCGCGGCCACGATCCCTGCCAGGTTGTGGCGTTCGAGTCGAATCTCGCGCCACGGTTTTGGTCGATGCTGCTTTCTGGGGTTCGGGAACAAGTCCGGCATGTCCCGGCATCGACACCGAGGCCCGCAATCGCGATGCTTTTGATGGCCGTCGCCGTTGGCGGTTTTTTATTGTGGCAAGGACTCGACAACCGAGCGTTGGTCGTCGAAGGTTTTCGTGAATGGTTGTGGCGGTAAAGTTTCAAAATCATGTTGGCAAAAGAAATCAAAACAGGCACGGTTGTGGTCTTCGAAGGCAACCCCGTGATCATCGAGGGACTGCAAGTCCAATCACCCTCCGCACGGGGCGCAGCGACGCTGTACAAATTCCGTGCTCGCAACGTCGTCACCCGTAACAAGATCGACATCGTGCTGAAGGGGACCGAATCGCTCAACGAAGCGGACTTCGCCAAACGCCCCGTCCAATTGATGTACTCGGACGCGACGAATGTGTTCCTGATGGACCAAGAGAACTTCCAGCAATACGAACTGCCGCTCGAAGATGCCTCGGAACAACTGCCCTACATCACCGAAACTCTCGAAGGCATCAAGGTGCTGATCTATAACGACGATCCGGTCGGACTCGAAGTCCCCGCGACGGTCGAATTGACGATCAAGCAATGCGACCCGAGTGTCAAGGGAAATTCGGCCACGTCGCGCAACAAACCGGCCGTCATGGAAACCGAACTCGTCGTTCAAGTCCCTGAGTACATCAAGGAAGGCGAGAAAATCAAAGTCGATTCACGCACTGGCTTGTTCCTTTCACGAGCCTAATCGTCGCGAACGATCCGCTGAAATCGCTCAAGCCGAAATCGCTCAAGCCGGCGCCGCTCATCGGTCGCGGCGGAGATCGCCTTCGTAGGCGGCTCGCTGGCTGCCGAAGTGATGAAGCCATTTCGATTCGTTGAAACCGTAATCCACCGTGGGTTCGATCATGCGAATCAAATGGTGGACTCCGCGGTTCTCGACAACATCGACGCGCACGGTCGCTTGCGGAGTTCCAAACGAACTCGAACCATCGTTACCGAACGAAGCCCCCACGCCAGCACTGGGTGCTGAAACAAACTTGTGTTCGGTGACGAGCGCCTCGGTGAGCGTCATCGCGAGTTCGGGATCGGGCGGGAAGTAGCTCAGTGCGAGCGCGGCCCGCTTCACGTCGCGGTTCTTTTCGGATTTGAGCATCGGCAAGTACGTCGCGATCGCGGACGAGGCACCATAGAGTTGCAATTGATCCATTGCGGCTTCCCGAACGATATCATCGGGTTCTTCGACACCCGCGCGGACGAGCGTGCTCACCGCGACCATGTTCTGCATTCGCCCCAGTAGCTTCACCCACATTTCACGCATCGCTCGTGGCTGGACCGACTTGCCCGAACGGGACTCGGCGAGTTCCAGGGCGATCGCGGTAGCCGCGGCTGGGTCCTCGATCGCTGCGATGGTCGCAATCGCGTCGGCACCGGCTCCCCCGCCTCCGAGCGCGGTCTTGACCAGCCGCTTGAGATCACGGACCCATTTCTTGGCTGCAACGTCCGCCGTCTCGTTCGCTACTTGGATGGCGACGGCTTCGGGCAATTGCCACTTTCCGTTGAAGCTAATCATCCCTCGGCTTCGCTGCAGATCCGAATGCTTGACCCACTCCTTGCCATCCTTGACGTAGCTGAGCGCGGCTCGGGCATAGCCATGTTCAGGATCAATCTCAATGGCACGTTGGTAGTGATACCGCGACTGCAGCTGTAAATGGTTGCCGACGCACCAGCGAGCTAACAAGTAATTGAGCTCGGCATCATCGCCGGCGATCGCCACCCGCCGCCGGTACTCGGTGAGGTCTGCGGGGGTGACCACGCGGCGAACACGATTCTGCGGTAGCGCGACTCGCAATTCCGAATCGACTGCGACCACGATGTAAGGTGTTTTGCCACCCTCGACCTGCTTCACCGACCCCGACAGATGGCCACCGCCGGTAAGCTCGACCGTATCAGCTATGCCAGGGGTTGCTGAGAACGATAACAACCCAGCAAACACAGCGATCGATCGAATGAGGGACGTCATCGGTACACTCGCGCGAGAACAAGGTCGAATCAAATATTCGGCAGCGAAAATGCTACATGGGCCTATTGTAAACGGAATCGCTCACAAGGTGCGATAAAGCGACGCATAAGCTTCGACCATTGCGGGGATTGAAAAATCACGTTTCGCGCGGGCTAAGTTGGATTCACCCATGTCATGGCACAGCGCTCGATCGCTGGCGAATCGATTCAGCTTGGCCGCCATCTCGGCGGCGTCACCCGCTTCAAAGCTCTGAGATTCTCGGGCGTGCGAGACCAGTTCTTGACTCCCTTCGACACGGCTGCACACGACCGGTATCCCGGCGGCGAAAGCTTCGAGCACGACATTGGGCATGCCTTCGTAGTGACTCGGCAAAACCAGCATCCGCGAGGATTTGAGCAAGCTCGCGATATCCGCCCGCCAGCCCACGAGTTGCACCCGGTCACGACCGACGGTTTCCGCCCAGCGTTCCAGCCTCGCTCGCAGCGGCCCGTCACCGACCAGCAGCAACCGCTGGTTCGTGTTCGCAGGCACGATCGCATCGATCTGGCGCTGCAACAGTTCGAGCCCCTTTTGCGGATGCAGCCGGCCGACGAAGATCGTCACGTCACTATCCCGAGGCCAACCGAACTCCGACCAATCGATCGGCCGGGCCGTCGAAAACCGCGTCACGTCAACGGCATTGGGGATGACACTGAGCCGCTCCGCTTCGATCCGTAATTCGGCCGCTGCGAAATCGGCAACGGCATGACTCACGCAAACGAGGTGGTCCATTTGCCGCGCCGCGCGCATTTCCAATCGGGTTCGCCACCAATTTTTCTCAGCAACGCGAATTCCGCCGACGCACACACCCACACCCGCCGCTCGCGCCGCAAAGGTTCCCAGCACGTTGGCGTGAAACAGAAACGTTTGGCAAATGTCCGCGCGGCCGTCTCTCAACCACACCTTCAATTCGCGGTAACAGCGAATGAACTCGTGCGAGCGAGCATTGCCGCTCGACACCGGAATGCCGGCAGCCTGCAAACTCGCAACCAGTTGGCCCTTTTCGCCCTGGGGAAGTGGCCCGAACGCGAACACTCGGACACCATGGCCCGACGCCGCGAGTCCGCATGCCACTTCGGTCAAACATCGCTCGGCGCCACTCGGATTGAGCTCGGTGATGACGAAATCAATGCGCATGAATCGAACCCGCCCGCACCCTTCAATCTGTTCAAACCATCGACAGCATGTCGTGGTCACGAACCACGCCTGCCCCACCGCTGCCCTCCATTGACCCCGCTTGCACCCAAGCAACGCGAGCATGATCTCAAACAACCCCAAGAGTTCACGTCACCGCTGGCTGGCACGTCAAAGTTTAGCAAGATACGGACTCTGCTGTCGAACACGCTCGCATCACCCGCAACGAGTCGTCTCTGTTAAGCTCAATCTGCGTGAGTCAGCCGTCCTGATTCCACTACCAACACTGACACCGTGCGGCGACAAGGTTCAATGCATGATCGGCTGAGCCCATAATCCGAGCATTCTTGACGCCCGGCCATCCGATCGATTTCGATTCGTTTTATCCGACTGAAAACATGTGCTTAGCTCTCTATCTCGCAACGTGTCTCGCTGACGAACCGTCGCTCGACCTGTACTCGGTTTGGAGCGGAGATGAGGGGGTGGCTCCCGAGCACACGCGGACCCTACGTCTCGTGGAACTGCTCGAACACGATTTCGCGATCCTTGAACGGCAACTTGCATCCGTGACGGTGTGAGCTTGTAAGATCTGAATTCTCGCGAACGCGTTGGGTCATCTCTGCCAAAAAATCAATCGAACCTTTGTCTGACCATGAAAATCCTTTGCTTCAGTGATCTGCATCACGACCGGTCGGCTGCGACTCGATTGGTCGAGATGTCGGCGGATGTCGATGTTGTGATTGGCGCGGGCGACTTTGCCAATCGACACGAAGGGCTCAACGATACGCTCGAAATTTTGGCACGGATTACCAAGCCGGCGGTGCTGGTTCCGGGCAATGGCGAAACGGCGGAAGAGCTCACCGCTTCCGCCCAGATTTGGAAGTCGGCGCGAGTGCTGCACGGTGAGGGTTGCGAGATTCTAGGCGAGCGTTTTTGGGGCGTTGGCGGTGGCATTCCCGTCACACCGTTCGGCGATTGGAGTTACGACTTCGACGAGCACCAGGCGACGACGATGTTGGCGGGACTCACCCTCGGCAGCATTCTCGTTGTGCTTTCAGCGCCGCTGGACACCGTCGATCATGACAGCAGCGGTCGAATTCGCGGCAGCCGGGCGATCCGCGAAGCGGTCATCGAGAAGAGGCCGAAGTTGGTCGTTTGCGGACACATTCACAGCGATTGGGGACGGCAAGTCCAGCTCGGCACCACCACAATCCTCAACGCTGGGCCGGCCGGGTTTGTCATGGAAGTGTGAGTCGGTTCGAGCTGCGGTGATCTCAATTCGGCCGGTCATCACTCCTTCGTCCTGCTCGCGAAGCTTCCAGCCAAAAGCGGATGGGACGGTGAGCAATCCCTCGTGATGTTACTCACGAGCATGTGTCGGCACGTGATTTGCATTTGGCGTGTGAGTCATGCTTGACCGGAGTAGCGTTTCGCAGCCAGATCCAGTTCTGAAGCCAGATAATCGCGTGTTGGCGAACGGATGATGGGCTTTCTAGCGGGCAGCGTCTCCAGTGAGCCCTTTTCATTCTTGCCCAGGCTTTGAGAAAAACCGATGCTCTATTATCAGCTCCCGATCGGTTGGCTCGCACTCAGTTTTATGTGCCTGTTCGCTTCGGATGCCGAAAGTGCGGCGGCGGCTGATCGGCGAAGCGAACTGAGCGAAGTACTACGCATCGCTGCGAGCGAGCTCGACCCAGCGTCGCTACCCTCACGGACGAAATGCGCGTCTGAATTTCTTGCCAGTGCAGAAGAAGTGTCTGGCTTTCTAGCGTCCGCCGCTTTCGACAGCAGCGGCTCTGGCTGGGTTGATTATCTGCATCTAACGGAGGTCGGCAACGTGGTCTCGCCGGACGTCGACGATCCCGAGCAATTAGAATTTTTACACCAGTTACAGCGTCTACTGATTGGCCCGGTTCCTGGAGTTGAGCTTGAGCCACTCGTGTTACTTCGGCACTCTGCGAAATGCTTGGAACTCGCACTTTCACGCGGCGATGACGCTACGTTTCTCGCCAGTGTACGAACGCAGCTTCTCGAGTTAGCGGACCAACTCGAAGCCAACGCGGGCGTAACCGGTGCGAGTCTATCCGCAGCAGAAATACGCTCGCTAAGCCATGCGGTGGAAGTCCTCTCCGTGTCACACCAGTCGCCGAGTAGCGTTGCTCGGATGCAACGCATGTTTCATTTTCCCAACTGTGTGATGACGCTTTCAGAGTCGTTCGTTCAGCAAGCGATCGGTCGCTCGTTCACCGAAGTTGTGCCCGTCAACGACTGCATCCTCGGCACTCGCATCTTGGGCCAGGCGACAGTCCGAGCCGACATCACGGTCGATTTGCAGCCATCGGATCTAGCTTCGCGATTGACGATCAACGTTCGCAGTCAAATGGCCAGTCGGAGTCGAGGTTACAATGGACCTGTGGTGATGAACATGGTGGGAGGTGGCAACACGTTTGCATCCCGCACATTACTGTTGAGCGACCACGGCGTATCGCTACAACCGGTTCAGGCTCAGGCGACTTTGCTGAATAGAAT